>JAIRJU010000326.1 GCA_031260485.1 Pseudomonadales bacterium
CTTGGCCGCGCGCCTACTACCTCATGTTGCACAAACCGCTCGGCGTCGTTTGTAGCACCACCGATGCGCTGCATACGCCAATCCATCGGCTGGTGAACACCCCTTTTGCCAAGGACCTGCACGCCGCTGGCCGCCTCGATGCCGATTCCACCGGCCTTGTGCTGCTCACCAACGACGGCGACTGGAGCCATCGGCTGACGAGTCCGCGCCGCCACTGCGACAAAAGCTATCTCGTCACGCTCGACGCGCCGCTCGATCCCACGCTGGCGGCGCGTTTCACTGCGGGCATCACCCTCAACGACGACCCTACGCCCACACTGCCCGCGCAACTCGACGCGCTCGATGCTCACCACGCCCGCGTGATCCTGCGCGAGGGCCGTTATCACCAGGTGCGCCGCATGTTCGCCGCCGTGGGCAATCACGTTACCGCGCTGCACCGCGAACGTATTGGCTCGCTGCTGCTTGATCCCGCGCTCGCGCCCGGGCACTGGCGCGAGCTGAGCGCTGCTGAAGTGGAGGCGCTGCGCCATGCGTGATGCCGCCCTCACAGCGCTATTGGACGCGGCCAGCGCAGGCCCCGGTCTCATCGTGCTCGACGAAAACCAAAGCACGGGCTTACCACCGCCGCCCTCACCGCACTGGCGCGCGCTCTGCAATCGCAGCGATGTCGCCCAGGCCGCGCAGGCCGCCGGCTGGCACTGTGAATGCAACGACTTCGATTTTTCCGCCACGCCGCCGCTGCGCCAGGGCCTCTATCGCCTCTCCAAGGAAAAGCGCGTGGCCGAACATGTCTTGCAAGCGCTGTGGGACAAACTGGAAATCGCCGGCGAATTGCTACTGAGCGGTTATAAACAAGAAGGCGTAAAAACCCTCGCCAGCCGTGCCGCCGCCGCGTGGGGAAGCACGGCGGAACTCACCCGCGGCGAAGGCCACCTGCATCTCTATCGCCTGCGCAAAACCACTGAGACTGCCGCTCGCTTGACACACAGCGACTATCACGCACTGCACCTGATCGGCGAATGGGAGGGGCTGCTGCTGTGGAGCAAGCACGGCATCTTCGCCTGGGACCGCATCGACGACGGCAGCCGCCTGCTGCTCGAGCACTTGCCCAGCGCGCTTGCCCACCGCCACGCAGGCCAACGAGATGCCGCCGCGCTGAGCGCGCTCGATCTCGGCTGCGGCTATGGCCTCTTGGCGCTCGCGCTCGGCAAACAGGGCATAGGCCGTGTTCTCGCCACCGACAACAACGCCGCCGCGGTGCATGTCACGGCGCACAATCTCGCCCAATACGCGCTGCCAGGCAGTTTTCAGGTGATTTTGGATGACTGCGCCAGCAGCCTGAACGAGCGCGTCGATCTCTTGGTCTGCAATCCGCCGTTTCATCAGGGTTTCGCGGTGGAAGGCGCACTCACCGATCGCTTTCTCGCCGCCGCGGGCCGGCTTATCAAACCGAAGGGTCAAGCACTTTTCGTGGTGAACGCCTTCATTCCGCTCGAACGCAAAGCGGCGGAGGTTTTCAGTGAAGTAAAAACACTAGCTAACAACCGCCGCTTCAAGGTGCTGCATCTGAGTCAGCCCAGAGGCGCGCGGACGCGGTAGCAAACCCCGCCACGCTCAATTTCCCGGTATCGGCGGATACCAAAAATGCGAATGGCAGGCTTCGCAGGCTTGGTCGAGCACTTCGCCGAATTCATCCAGCTTTGCCACGTTACGGGAGTCGATGGCGCGCAACATGTCCATGGCCACCGACTGAAACGCTGCGACAAAACCATTGAATACCGGGCGTTCCGCTTCGAGCATGGCCTCGATCTGCTGTGGCGGGTAGGCGTAAGGAATTTCAGGATCGGTGCCTGCACCTTGAGGCGCCACGCGGCGGCCTGGCATCAAGAGCGCATTGCCGCCTTCAAGCAGCGCCACGGCGTTATAGCGCAGCGCGAGCCAATCAGCATCGCTTTGCGGCTGGTAGATGTGCGCACCACTGGCGTTGATTTCGGTGCGTACCGAATCCCACAGGGCGTCGGCATTGGGATCGACCACACTGTCCATCACGTCGCGGATGGTGGCCAGGGTGTTGAACTTACTAGGCGTACTGGCACTGGTTTGCGCCAGGCTTGCGGTCGTAATGAAAGCGCTCATGATGAGCAGTTTGGCAACAGCAGATTGCATGACAGATTCCTTCCTATAAAAACTGGTGGATGATGCAGGCGTTCAAGGCGCGGGGCGATACCAGTACTGCACATGACACGCCTCGCAAGCCGCATCGAGCGCGCCGCCGAATTCAGAGAGTTTCTCCGCATCACGCGCCTCGATGGCGCCCAGCGTTTGTATCGCGCCAGCCTGTAAGTTCTGGGCGAAAGCGTCCCAGGCTACGCGGTTTTCATCGAGCTTGGCCTGCACTTCGTCCGGCATGAATTCATACAGTGGGAATTCCGTGGTAGAGCCGGGCGGCGCCACGCGGCGGCCTGGAATCATCAGCGCGTTGCCGCCTTCGATGATGCTCACGGCGGCATGGCGCATGGCCAGCCAGTCTTCATCGGTTTCGGGGCGGTATTCGTGATCGCCCTCTTCCGTTTTATCGAAACGCACAGCGTTCCACAGGGCATCGGCATTGGGATCGATCAAGGCATTCATCACATCGCGGATGGTGGCCGTGGTATTGAACTCGCTGTACTGCACAGCCGCCGCGGTGGACGGCGCGGCGGCTTTTTCGGCGGGAGCACAGGCAACGAGAACGCTCAGGGCTAGCAGGCTGAGGAAGGGTTTCATGGTCGGTCTCCATCGGTGAAAGAAGCCTCGATTATACAAGGAAGCCTCACACAACCACCCTCTCACTATCCTCAACGCGCAGATTCTTGCGCCGCCACCCGATTGCGGCGCTTTTTACGCGCATCGGACACCCCCTTGGCGACCAGCAAGCCCAGCGTCAAGGCAGCGCCCAGCCACTGAGGCCAGCCAGGCAGGCAGAGCTTCTGGCCCACATAGACCAGGATCACCGCCAGCACGCTGCGCACCCAGGCTTCGTCGATGCGCGTGGTCATGTGGCTGCCGATCCAAATGCCCGGTATCGACCCCACCAGCAAGGTGCCCAGCAAGCTGTAGTCCACGGTACCCAAACTGGCATGGCCGATGCCGGCCACCAGCGTGAGCGGCACCGCGTGGGCCACGTCGGAACCGATGATACGATTCAGTGACAGCGCGGGATAAAGCAAGAGCAGCGCTGTCACCCCGAGCGCGCCAGCGCCAACGGAGGTCAGCGTCACCATCACGCCAAGCAGCAACCCGAGCGCCACGGTAAGCGCGGGCACCAGCGGCCGTGGCAGGTGTTGCTCGTGCTGCGCGGA
The DNA here is from genome assembly GCA_031260485.1 of Pseudomonadales bacterium. Classification (GTDB taxonomy): domain Bacteria; phylum Pseudomonadota; class Gammaproteobacteria; order Pseudomonadales; family Pseudohongiellaceae; genus CAILUG01. The sequence continues at coordinate 3,342 of JAIRJU010000326.1, forward strand.
CTTCATCAACTCGTGCCGGAAGATCACCGACAGCGAGGTCAGCAGCAAGGCCACGCCAAGCCAGAAACGGATGCCTTCTATCACCACTTCGGAATCGAGCGCATAGTGGCCAATGCCCCAGGCGGTGACGAAGGACGCCGGCACACTGCCCAGGCCCAACAACCCCACGATGCGCCAGTCGATGTTGCCCAACCGGCCATGCGCCAACACGCCAACGCTCTTGGTGAGGCTGGCGTACAGCAGATCAGTGCCCACCGCCACGGTGGCCTTGACGTTGAAGAACAGCAGCAAAATCGGTGTCATCAAGGAACCGCCGCCAACGCCGGTCAAGCCCACTAGCCAACCCACGCTAAAACCCGCTACAACGAAACCCCACTCCATACAGCACTCGCTAACCCGGTACCCAACATGGCGCGCACTGTAGCGACTGTTCTGATTCCTACAAAATGATTTTTTGCCCTATGTAATTTCTTTTGGTTATATATGAATGGTTATATATGAAGCCGCCACCGCCGCGTGCTGCCGCTTGGCGGCGCTCCTGATGACGCCCAGGGTGGCGATGGTAGACTGCGCCGTTTCTGGAGCCTCCCATGCCCACCCCTCTGCCCCGCACGCTCATTCGCCTCTGGCTGATCGCCGCTCTGCTGCTGCATCCCTGGGCCGCGCCCAAGGCCCAGGAAGCGCTGCCAGAAGAGGCGACGACGCCCACGCTCAATGTCACCTTCGATGGCCGCGCGCAGCAGATTCAGGTGGAAGACCCCGCCAATCCGCTGGTGGTGATCGAAACCACGCGCGGCAGCCTGTTGTTCGAGTTGTTCCCCAGCGCCGCGCCCGCCACGGTAAGCAACTTTCTCGGCCTCGCCAACGGCAGCAAAACCTGGGTCGATCCGCTCACTGGCGCCAACACCAAACGCCCGTTCTACAATGGCCTTAGCTTCCACCGCGTGGTGAACGGCGTCTTGATCCAAGGCGGCAGCCCCAGCGCCGATGCTCACGGCTATCCCGGCTTCTTTGTGCCCGACGAAATCAACGCCGTCAGCCTGGGCCTCGATCACATGAGCGTGCTCGATCCCAGCGGCGAACCCAATCCGGTGCTTGGCATTCGCAGTCAGGCAGATTTTCAGGAAGACGTGCTCAAGCCGCTTTATGATTCGCTCGGCATCCGCTCATCCGCGCAGTTGGAGGCGCGTGTGAGCGAGGTGGATAAAAAACTGCGCGCGCTCAGTGTGCAGCAGTTGTTTGAACTGCGCGGCTACCGCTATCGCAAAGACGTGATCTCACGCGCGCCAGTGCGCGGCGTGATCGCCATGGCCAGCACCCAACCCAATCAGAACGGCTCGCAATTTTTCATCACGCTCACCGACGCTGAGTGGTTGCTGGGCCGCCACACCGTGTTCGGCACGCTCCGCGCTGGCGAAGACGTGCTCGATGCCATTGGCCGTAGCCCTGTCGATACCGAGGGCCGGCCACAACAGGAAGTCAGGATTGTGTCGATCAAGGCGCTGCCGCGTTGAGCGTCTAGCTGCAACTCGTGCGCTTCAACCCGTGCGCTGCCGCACAAACACCTGCAACTGAGGGTTTTTGACCAAATCGCTCAGATGGTAGTTCTCCAGTTCCTTCAGAAAACTTTGCTGCGCGTTGCGCAGGGCGTGTTTGAGCTTGCACATGCCGTCGATGGGGCAGGTATTGGTGTCTTTGTCGAAGCACTCCGCAAGCTGCGAGGTTTCAAACGCTTCCACCACGGCGCGCAGGTTGATCTTCTCCGCGGGCTTGCCCAGTGTCAGGCCGCCATGGCGGCCCTGCGTGGTGATCAGATAGCCCAAATGCGCCAACTGGTTCACTACCTTGCGCAAGTGTTCCTTGGAAATGCCATAGGCGGCGGAAATCGTGGCGATGGTGACAGTCTCCCGCGCCGCGCCGGTGAAGATCAGCGCGCGCAGCGCGAAATCGGTGTAAGAGGTCAAGCGCATGAAACGTACCCTGCTCTGCTGGCCGGTGAGAAGCGGACAGTATAGAGCAAGGCAGGAAGATCACCGCTCCCGGCTTGCACGCGCCTTACCTGTACCCACCTGCACGCACATCAAAAAAACTCGCGCGGATACGGCGGCAGCGAATCGAGAATGGCGCGGCCATAGGAGCGCGTCAGCAAACGCTGGTCCAAAATGGTGATGAGGCCGCGATCGCTTTCGCGGCGCAAGAGGCGCCCGCTGGCTTGAATCAAGCGCAGCGCCGCTTCCGGCACCGAGATTTCCTGGAAAGGATTGCGGCCTTGCGCCTTCACCCAATCGCCGAGCGTGGCATCCACGGGATCGTTCGGTACCGGGAACGGAATTTTCGCAATCACCACATGCGTGCAATACGCGCCGGGCAAATCAATGCCTTCGGCAAGCGAAGCGAGGCCGAAGATGATGCTAGCCTCACCCTTATCCACCGCCTCTTTGTGCAGGCGCAGCAGTTCCTGTTTGGAATGATCGTCCTGCGCCAGCACCTGGCGGCGGAAGCGCGGATCGAGCCCTTCCAGCACTTCAAGCAATTGCCGGCGCGAACTGAACAACACCAGCGCGCCGCTCTTTTCCGTGAGCAACTGCGGCAGCCGTTCAATGATGGCGCGCGTGTGGCCTTGCGCATCGCTGGGATCGAAGCCTTGTTTCGGCACGCGCAGCACCGCCGCCTCCTGATGGCTGAACGGGCTTTGGATCTGATGGAATTTGCTTGACGGCGGCAAGCCGCAGCGCTCTGAGAGAAAGTCGAAACTGCCCAAGGTGGAGAGCGTGGCGGAGGTGAGCACCGCGCCATAACAAGTGCTCCACAATTTATCCTGCAACGCGGCCGCGGCGAGCACGGGGCTGGTGAACAGCGTCACCTCGATCTGCGCGCCGCCGCCATTGGCATCGAATACCAGCCAGCGCGCCTCGGGAATCGCGCCCTTGGCGTCGGCGCGCGAAAAATGCAGGCAGCAGGCAGCGGCGGCTTCGCTGCGCGTCTGGGCGGCGCCGAACAGCAAAAACCACGCCTCGGCCTGCGCCTTATCCACTTCGCCGCCGTCGCCTTCCAGGTTGTCCTTGAGCACTGTCACGACTTTGTCGAGCTTGGCGGCAAGCCGCGCGAATTCCAGGCTGAGCGCATCGAGCGAAGTACACAGCTCATGCTCCACCACGCCACTGCTGAACACGAATTGACTCAGCTCGCCGCGCAGCGCTGTGGCATCCGCGCGCGCGGCGAAGGGTTGCAGCAACAACAGATTTTCCTGC
>JAIRJU010000355.1 GCA_031260485.1 Pseudomonadales bacterium
GGCAATATCTGGAAATCAACAACGCAAACCCAAAGCCATTCAACTGGACCAAGAGCGCGGATGCAATCTTGGCCAGCATTGAACGATTTTGTCTGCGAATTTCTAACTCAGGACACTAGTGGATCTGGGCGGAAAATTTTCCGCCCCTACAGGCAATGATCCCCGCAGGGGCGAAAAATCTTTCGCCCTGATCGCTTAATACTTGTAACTATCCGGCTTGAACGGTCCCGTCGCGGCGACGCCGATGTACTCGGCTTGCTGCTTGTTCAGTTTGGTCAGCACGCCGCCGAAGCCGAGCACCATGCAGGCGGCCACTTCTTCGTCGAGCGCCTTGGGCAGTACTTCCACCCTGAGCAGAGCTTTTTTTCTGGCGGCGTTTTGGTCGGCGAATTTGCGTTCCCACAGATAAAGCTGGGCCAGCACCTGGTTGGCGAACGATCCGTCCATTACGCGCGAGGGATGGCCGGTGGCGTTGCCGAGGTTGATGAGGCGGCCTTCGGACAGCAGAATCAAGTAGTCTTCGCTGCCATCTTTCAGCTTGCCGCGGATCACGCGGTGCACTTGCGGCTTCACTTCTTCCCACTTCCAGTTTTTGCGCATGAAGGCGGTGTCGATTTCGTTGTCGAAGTGGCCGATGTTGCAGACCACGGCGCCAGGTTTGAGCGCCTTGAGCATGTTCTTGTCGCAAACATCGACGTTGCCGGTGGCGGTGACGACGAGATCAATGTGGCCGAGCAAGTCTGCGTCGATGTCGCTGGGCTTGCCGTTGTTGATGCCGTTTTTATAGGGCGACACGATTTCGTAGCCGTCCATGCACGCCTGCATGGCGCAGATCGGATCGATTTCGGTGATCTTCACGATCATGCCTTCCTGACGCAGGCTCATGGCCGAACCTTTGCCGACGTCGCCGTAGCCGAGCACCAGCGCTTTCTTGCCGGCGAGCAGCATGTCGGTGCCGCGCTTGATGCCGTCGTTGAGGCTGTGACGGCAACCGTATTTGTTGTCGTTCTTGCTCTTGGTGACGGAATCGTTGACGTTCACAGCCGGTACTTTCAGCGTGCCTTTCTTCAGCATTTCGTACAGGCGATGCACGCCGGTGGTGGTTTCTTCGGTGATGCCGTGAATTTTCTTCAGCATGTGCGGGTATTTCTGGTGTACGACCGCAGTGAGGTCGCCGCCGTCGTCGAGGATCATGTTGGCATCCCAGGGTTTGCCATCTTTTAGGATCGTTTGTTCCAGACACCATTCGTATTCGGCTTCGGTTTCGCCTTTCCAGGCAAAGGTGGGAATGCCGCGCGCGGCCATCGCGGCGGCGGCGTGATCCTGCGTGGAAAAAATATTACAGGAGGACCAGCGCAGTTCGGCGCCAAGTTCGCTCAGGGTTTCCATCAGCACGGCGGTCTGAATGGTCATGTGGATGCAGCCCATGATGCGGGCGCCCTTGAGCGGCTTGGTTTTGCCGTATTTGCGGCGCAGCGTCATCAGCGCGGGCATTTCGGCTTCGGCCAATTGGATTTCCTTGCGGCCAAACGTGGCGAGGCTGATGTTGGCTACTTTGTAGTCGTGACTCATGAATGATTCCTTGTGGCGGTGAGAAAGAGCTTACTTGATCTTGGCGTCTGCTTTCAGCGCGGCGGCGCGGTCGGTTTTTTCCCACGAGAATTCCTTGCGGCCAAAGTGGCCATAGGAGGCGGTGGGCTGATAAATCGGGTGCAGCAGATCGAGCATGTCGATCAGGCCAGCGGGCTTGAGCGCGAAATGGCGGCGCACCAGTTTGGTGATGTCGTGATCGGCGATCTTGCCGGTGCCGAAAGTATCGACCAGGATCGAGGTTGGCTCGGCCACGCCGATGGCGTAGGAAAGCTGCACTTCGCACTTGCGCGCGATGCCGGCGGCCACGATGTTCTTGGCGATGTAACGCGCGAGATAGGCGGCGCTGCGATCCACTTTGGACGGGTCTTTGCCGGAGAAAGCGCCGCCGCCGTGGCGCGCATAGCCGCCGTAGGTATCGACGATGATTTTACGACCGGTCAGACCACAATCGCCGTAAGGGCCGCCCACCACGAAACGGCCTGTGGGATTGATGTGAAATTTGGTTTTTTTGTCGATCCACTTGGCGGGCAGCACTTTTTTGATGATTTCTTCCATAACGCCTTCGCGCAGTTCTTTGTTTTTGACCTCCGCGGTGTGCTGGGTGGAGAGCACCACGGCGTCGATCGAATGCGGTTTGCCATCGACATAGCGGAACGTGAGCTGGCTTTTGGCGTCGGGCAAGAGCCAAGGCAGCACTTTCTTCTTGCGCATCTTGGCTTGCTGTTCCACCAAACGGTGGGCGAACTGGATTGGCGCGGGCATCAGCGCATCGGTTTCGTCGCAGGCGAAGCCGAACATCAAGCCTTGATCGCCAGCACCCTGTTCCTTGGCGGCGTGCGAATCCACGCCCTGGCCGATGTCGCGGCTCTGTTCGCCGATGGCGTTGAGCACGGCGCAGGTGTTGCCGTCGAAGTATTTGCGCGAATCGTCGTAGCCGATGTCGCAGATAACTTTACGGATGATTTTTTCGTAATTGATGTTGGCCGCGGTGGTAACTTCACCGGCCACTACCACCATGCCGGTTTTCACCAGAGTTTCCACCGCCACGCGCGATTTCGGGTCCTGCGCCAGCAGGGCATCGAGGATGGCGTCCGAGATTTGGTCGCACATTTTGTCGGGGTGGCCTTCGGAGACCGATTCAGAGGTAAACAGTGCTGCTTCGTTCATGGTGTGTTCCTTGGGGGTTACAGGAGTGGTGGTTACAAGGGATAGGTAAAAGACGCTTGCGTATTGGCGAGCCATCTGCCGGTGGTTTTACTGCAATTTGTTCTGATCATTCAAAATGTGTTCATGGCGCGGCAAATGGAAGCGTGGCCAATGGGCGCGGCAAATGAAACAGCCGCATCTGTACCTGAAAGCCATTGCGCAGGCTCAGAAACAGGCTTTGGCCTTGCTCAAAGCCCGCTTGCGCCGCCCAGCCGCTCAACTCTTCAGGTTCAAAACCGCGCCATAGATCGCCGCAGCTATCGCGCACCCAATCTTGGTTGTGGCGGCAGAGATCGACGATCAAGAGGCAGCCGCCCGCCTCGAGCAGCTTGGCGCTGTCGGCGAAGGCGGTGGCCGGGGAGGCGAGGTGATGCAGCACCATGCTGAAGATCACCAGGTCTGCCTTGAGGCCGCGCGCCAACGCGGTGGCAGGGTCGCCCAGCATCAGTTCCACATTGTGCAGCGCAGCGCTAGCCACGGTAGCGCGTGCCTTGCCGAGCATTTCGGCGGAGTTGTCGAGCGCGATCACTCTGCCGCCCACCTGCGACAACAGCGCCAGCAAGTTGCCCGCGCCGGGGCCTACTTCCAGCACCGTGGCATGAGCGGGCAGCGCAAGGCCGTGCAGGAGGTCGCGCAGGCTGCCGGCATATTGCTGTAGCTCGGCCACCAATTCCTGATTTTGTTGGAAGCGATCGGCCACACGGGTGAAAAATTCGCGCGAATGCTGTTCGCGCTGCTGTTTTACCGCGGCGAGGCGCGCTTCGGCGGCACCTGCCAGCGGCAGCAGATCGGCGCCACTGAAAATGCTGCGTTTTTGCGCCGCGAACGGATCGTCAGGGGCGAGGAAGGCGCGGCGATAGAAAATGGCATTGCCCTCACGCCGGGTGGACACGAGGCTAGCGGTGAACAGCACCTTGAGATGATGGCTCAGCGCGGATTGGCGGATGTCGAGAATGCTGCACATCTCCAGCACGCCCAGCGATTCGGTGCGCAACAGCCGCAGGATGTGCAGCCGCAACAGATCGGCCGCCGCCTTGTACAGCAGCGCAAGGCGCTCAGGCGCTTGCGGCGCGGCGCTGGTGGGGTGCGTGAGAATCCGGGATTGGCTGTGCATGAGGCGGCTAAGGGCAAGAAGGGGCGCACTCTAGCACCATCTTCAAAGCTGTATCAAATTATTTTGATATGGCGCCATCTGCTTCTTTCTCGCGTCTGCATGAGGGACGTCAGGCGAGATAAGTCATGAGAGTAGCAGCAGCCCGCCATATAAAGGAAAATACCCGCCTTTTTCGCGGAGGAGAGAGCAGTATGCCGGCGGGTAATCCAAGGTCAGAGCAAGTCGACACGCGCAAGGCGTCGCGCAGAGACTGCGCCAATGCCATTCGCGCCCTCAGTATGGATGCGGTACAGAAGGCCAATTCCGGCCACCCCGGCGCGCCCATGGGCATGGCCGACATCGCCACCGTGCTGTGGCAGGATTTTCTGCGCCACAACCCCGGCAACCCGAACTGGGTGAACCGCGATCGCTTCGTGCTCTCCAACGGCCACGGCTCCATGCTGATTTACGCGTTGCTGCACTTGAGTGGCTACGATCTTGGCATCGACGATCTCAAGCAATTTCGTCAACTGCATTCCAAAACGCCGGGCCATCCCGAGCTGGGCTATACCCCTGGTGTGGAAACCACCACCGGGCCGCTGGGCCAGGGTTTGGCCAATGCGGTAGGCATGGCGCTGGCCGAACGCACCTTGGCGGCGCAGTTCAATCGCCCCAACTTTACGGTGATCGATCATCACACCTATGTGTTCGTTGGCGATGGCTGTCTGATGGAAGGGATTTCGCATGAGGTGTGCTCGCTGGCCGGTACGCTCAAGCTCGGCAAGCTGATCGCGTTCTATGACGACAACGGCATCAGCATTGATGGTGAAGTACACGAATGGTTCGCCGACGACACCGCCGCGCGTTTCACCGCCTACGGCTGGCAGGTGCTCAAGGTGGATGGCCACGATGCTGCTGCCATCGCGCAGGCCATCAAGAATGCGCAGTCCAATACCACGCAGCCCAGTTTGCTGATCTGCAAAACCATCATCGGCTACGGCGCGCCCAACAAGCAGGGCAGCGAAAGCGTGCATGGTGCGCCGCTCGGCGCCGAAGAAGTGCAGGCTGCTCGCGGCGCCTTGCAGTGGGAGCATCTGCCGTTCGACATTCCCAGCGACATCTACCAATGCTGGGATGCGCGCGAGCGCGGCTTTCAGCAGGAAACGCAGTGGAAGGAACTCTTCACGCACTATGAAGAGGACTATCCCGAATTGGCGATGGAGTTGGTGCGCCGCGTCAAGCGCCAGTTCTACGCGGATTTCGATAAGCAGGCCGATGCCTTCATTGCGCAGTGCGCGGAGCAAGGCGACACCATCGCCACGCGCAAAGCCTCGCAAAACTGCATCGCCGCGTTTGGTGCCTTGTTGCCGGAATTGCTGGGCGGCTCCGCCGATCTCACCGGCTCCAATCTCACCAACTGGAAAGGCAGCGTGCCGATCAGCCGCGACCCCGCGGGCAATTACGTGTACTACGGCGTGCGCGAATTCGGCATGGTGGCTATCAACAATGGCATTGCGCTGCATGGCGGTTTCATTCCTTACGGCGGCACGTTTTTGGTGTTCATGGAATATGCCCGCAATGCCGTGCGTATGGCGGCGCTGATGCGGCAGCAGAACATCCTGGTATTCACGCATGATTCCATCGGCCAGGGCGAAGATGGCCCCACGCATCAGCCGGTGGAGCAGATCGCCAACCTGCGCGGCACGCCCAACATGGCGGTGTGGCGCCCGGCGGATGCGGTGGAAACCGCGGTGGCGTGGAAGGCGGCGCTGCTCAAACACGAAGGCCCTACGTCGTTGATTTTGTCGCGCCAGAATCTGCCGCATCTGGTGCGCAGCGCGGCGCAGATCAACGACATCGCCAAAGGCGCTTACGTGCTGCTCAATTGCGCGGGCAGACCGCAGGCCATCGTCATCGCCACCGGCTCCGAAGTGAGCATCGCGCTCGACGCGGTGCGGCGTTTGCAGGCGGATGGCAAGGCGGTGCGTTTGGTGTCGATGCCGTCCACCACCGCGTTCGACGCGCAGGACGCCGCCTGGAAGGAGCAAGTGCTGCCGTCCAGCGTGCGCAAGCGGGTGGCCGTGGAAGCCGCGCATCCTGACTTCTGGTACAAGTATGTCGGTCTCGATGGCAAGGTAGTGGGCATGAGCACGTTCGGGGAATCCGCTCCCGGCCCGGCCGTGCTCAAGCATTTCGGTTTCACCGCAGAAGCCATCATCGCCGCGGTAGAGAGCCTGCTTTGAGCGCGAGCGCCACTGCCAAAGTCGCCATCAATGGGCTTGGCCGCATTGGCCGCAGCGTGCTGCGCGCCTATTTTGAACGCCACGATCTCGGCACGCTCGACATCGTGGCGCTCAACGAACTGGCCGATTTGCAAACGCTGGCGCACCTCACCCGTTACGACAGTACCCACGGCAAGTTTCCAGGGCAGGTAACAACACGCCCAGGACAACTGCACTCAGAACAACTGCACCCAGGACAACCGCGCCCAGGACAGTCGCACCCAGAACAGTTGCTCATCAATGAGCATGTCATGCAGGTGACACACGAAAGTGACATCCGCCGCCTGCCGTGGCGCGAATTGGGCGTGGATCTGGTGCTCGAATGCACCGGCTCCTTTACCGATCGCGCCACCGCCGAGCGTCATTTGGCGCAGGGCGCCCGGCGCGTGTTGTTCTCACAGCCTGCGGCAGCCGATGTCGATGCCACCATTGTCTATGGTGTCAATCACACGCTGCTCAAGCCGCAACACAGCATCGTTTCCAACGCTTCCTGCACCACCAACTGCATCGTGCCGGTGATCGACGCGCTGCACCGCGTGCTGGGTATTCAAAGTGGTGTCATCACGACCATTCATTCCGCAATGAACGATCAGCCGGTGATCGACGCCTATCACCACACCGACCTGCGCAAGACGCGCAGCGCGTTCCAATCCATCATTCCGGTAGACACTGGCCTTGCGCGCGGCATCGAGCGCGTGCTGCCCGCGCTTGCCGGGCGCTTTGAAGCGCAAGCCATGCGTGTGCCGACGGTGAACGTGTCGGCCATTGATTTGAGCGTGGTAGTGGCAAAGCGGGTGACACGCGAAGACGTCAATCAACTGCTGCGCGCCGCTGCCGCCGCCTCCACGCCCGGTGTGCTCGATTACACCGACGAACCGCTAGCCTCCTGCGACTTCAACCACGACAGCCGCTCCGCCATCGTCGATCTCGGCCAAACCCGTGTCAGCGGCGGCCACCTAGTCAAAGTGCTGACCTGGTTCGACAACGAATGGGGCTATGCCAACCGGATGCTGGACGTGGCGCGGTTGATGGCGGCGCAGCTTTGATGGGCCGCTCGCCTCTCCTCCTATAAACCCGCCTCGATCAACAGATCACTGATCGAAACCTCCAGCGCGGCAGCGATCCGCGCTAGCGTCAACAACGCCACATTGTTGTCCCCGCGCTCCACCTGGCCCATGTAACTCCGATCGAGCTCTGCTACCAGCGCCAGCTTTTCCTGGGAAATCTGCTTCTTTTTGCGCACCTGCCGAATCGCCACGCCCAACGCCACGAGCAAGGGGTCCTGGCGATGGCGGGAGAGGTTTGGCATCGCTTGATGTTTTCGGATTGGCGGTATATAGTTCCACGGGACATGTACCTCATAACTGATTGAGGTCGCACGACTCATGCGGAGATACGGCCACGCTAGGACCGCCAGACCTTCACCGGCTATTGCGCCGTTATCAAAAACAAAACCGAGCCCCGTTGCTCACAGGAGAAACGACAGCGATGAAAAAAATGATGATGAAAAAAGTGTTATTGATGCTGGCGTTTGCCGGAGGGATTTGCCAGCAAAACCAGGCGTCTGCAGGAGAGAGGTTTATTGCTAGGGCGTACGGAAAAATTTTCAATAACACAGTAACGACAGGTAGTTACCCTAACACTACAACTACTACAACTACGTACATTCCGGTGATAAGTGCATCTTCGGTAAGCTGCGGTATGTATTCATCAAGTGGTATAAATTTGCTAATCAGTGGAGTTGACTCTAATGCGGCTTTCCTTATGGCGGCTGAAATTATTGCTGCCGTAAAAAATGAATTTCCAATAGAGATCATTTCTACGTCTGGCGGATCAACGTGTCAGGTAACAGATTATCGTATACATGTCCGATAAAAAATTTAGAACAAAATAAAAATACAAGAGTCAGGTTTCCAATGTTTCCTTACTTTTGGCCATGGTTTGGTCGTCAATTCCTCACGCTGATGTTTCAAGGATTGCTCGTGTCAGCCGTCTTTTGGAGCGGGTCAGCCAGTGCTCAGTCCGCAGGTGTATTGGATTACTATCTACGCAATTACTCTACTGCTTCAGATCGGCAGCAGGAGGGCAGTACCAATTCGAATAACGACAACGGCCCACCAAGCAATTACTCACCATGGTATAGCGTCACTAACCCTGGTAGTAACTCTACTGGCGCTACGGAGCCGCCGCCGTATCAACCGGGGGTGATTCCACCGAATTTGCTGAGTTGTTCTGGCAGCAACTGCATTCTCGATCCCGCGCCCGCGCCTGCAACGATCACCTTTCCCGCGGCGGATAATACGTCCGATGCCGTTGGCACGCTGGCGGGCCATTTTTCCGTTTCCAAATCGGGAAGCGCGGAGTACAGCATTCCACTCTATACACCGGAGGGTGTGGCGGGGGTGGTGCCAAAGTTGGCGTTACAGTATCGCAGTGATAGCGGTAATGGTTTGTTGGGCAAGGATTGGTCCTTGGGGGCGCTGTCGGTCATCACGCGCTGCGCGCAAACACGGAGCCAGGAAGGGCAGGCGCGCGCGGTGGATTTTTCCAGCGCAGATCGCTTTTGCTTGGATGGTGAAAAATTGGTGTTGGTTAATCCAGTGGATATTTATGGTGCGGATGGTGTGGAATACCGTACGGAGATAGAGCGCTTCGATAAGATCGTTTCTTATGGCGGCAATAGTGCCACGGGTCCGAGTTATTTTCGCGTGTGGCATAAAGATGGATCGGTGAGTGAGTATGGCAATTCATCAGATTCACGCTTGAGAACCACCAATACCAAGACAGCGATCAAAAATGTGCTGTGGGCGCAAAATCGTATCGAGGATGCAAATAGCTATGCCAGCACTACGGTTAATAACCCAGTGCTGTATACCTATGTGCCCTATGATGCAGCGCAGCCAGGGTTGAACAACGATATCCGTATCAAGGCCATCGCCTATGCCTTTGCCAATAGCGCGAACTCGCCGAATGCGGTGATTGAGTTCAATTACGCGGTAAGACCCGATGTGAAATACACCACACGGCAAGAGGCGTTTTTGGAACACAATCAACGCTTGAACAGTATCGATATAAAAAACAGGGTAAATGGAGCGCTGACTACAGTGCGGTCCTATCGTTTGACGTATGCGAATGTCAATGGTTTGGCTAATAAAACCAGTAAGCTGGCGTCGATTCAGGAATGTAGCGTTACGCCGAACGTATGTTATCCCGCAACACAGTTTACTTGGTCTGACGCAACCGTGGATTTTGCCATGACGGCTGGCGCGAGCATCCCTAAATTGGCAAGTTCGTCATCAGACAACCAGGAATTACAGCGTTATGTCCCAGTGGATTTCAATGGGGATGGCAAGACGGACTTGATTACGCTGTCCAGCAACGCCCGTGCTTTCAGTACGTACCTCTCCAATGGCTCAACGCTGCTGCTGGCGGCGACGTTACCTCAGATTTCGCAAGTTATAGATGCTTGGATCGTCACCGATTTCGACCAGGATGGCTACCCCGACATCCTGTATACGTCCAATGGCAGCTTGTATATGTTCCGTAATACGCTGACCAATGGCCAACGCTCTTTCAGTACTTCGGCGACGCAATTGATCGCCAATCTCGACATGAAAACCGAGCCGGAACTGGATGGTAGTTGGTTTGCTCCCAAAGGTGTCTTTGCCGACATCAATGGCGATGGTTTGATCGATGTGCTTTACAACAAAGCTATTTTTTTCATGGAAAAGGATGCGGCGAAGACCAATGGGCCCTATAAATTTGGTACGCCGAAGATTATCACACTGGGCAATCCTACGACGATAGGAACACTTAATAACCAAATAAAGAAGGCAGCTTTTAAGGATTCGCTGGCGGCATCATATGGTACTTTGGATTTGGATTCTGCGAAAATTTCTGGCGACTTTAACGGTGATGGATTGCCTGATTTTTTGGTCAAGGTGCGTGCCCAAGGTTTTGGTGATTTAACCAATAAAGGTGAATCGTTCAGTGTAGTCTTGCTCAATGATGGTCAAGGCGGTTTGACTTACTTTGCAACGCCTTTTATCAATGCCAATTCTTACACCACAGATTACGCAAATCGCGCGGTCTACATTATCGACATCAATAACGATGGCCTTGCCGACATTGTTTATGCCAGCAAGACCAGTAATGAGGGGCAAGTATGGGAATATGCGCTCAGTACAGGAAAATCGCTGTTTGTCGCGGATGGGACGAAAACGTTGCTGCAATATGACAACAGCACGAGTAGTTACACTGACATTATCGGCATGTACGATGTCAACCAGGATGGCTTGCCTGATCTCGTCTATCACAGCTTTGCGACTTATGGTGATGAGGTAGGCGTAATCCTCAATAACGGCTATGCTCCAATAGCAGGCAGCGTAGGCCGCCAAACGCTTGCTGAGGGCCAGGTTCGCGCTGCGGATGTCACGCAGGCAAATTTCGGCAATAGCTTTTTCATGGACCTCAACGGCGATGGAATACCCGATCTTGTCGATCTCACAGGAAAGTCATGGCTCGGCAAAAACCCCTCCAACGCCGGCTACAACAAAATCACCAAAATCACCAACGGCCTCGGCGAAGACATCAACATCACCTACACCCCGCTCACCAACCCCGACGTCTACACCCGCGAATTTGATGCGCCCACGCTGAGCGGCTACCCTACGCTCGATTTGTTTCTGCCTGCCATGGTGGTCTCCAAAATCAGCGCCAGCGCGCCGATGGACGGCAACGCCAACTATTTACGCAGCACCACGTACCGCTACCAAGGGCTCAAATACCAGCCTGCGGGGCGCGGGTCTTTGGGCTTTCACCTCACCGAAAGCACCGACGAAGAAACCGGCACCCTGCTGCAAACCACGTTCCGCCAGGATTTCCCCTTTACCGGAATGCCGTCTCGCACGCAGACCTTCGTGAGCGGCCAGGTCGTTCCGCTGGAGGACAGCACCTACACCTACACGCAATTGCCAGGCATCCACGGCGCCACCGCCGCGCCCTATGTGCCGGTGCTTACCCAAACCGAAAGTATCCACCGCGTCGCCGCCAGCGATGCCGCCTCGCCCACGCTCACGGTGTCTGGCGAGCTACGCATGGTGGTGACCACCGCGAGTAATTACGACGCCTACGGCAACGCGGGCACGGTGCAGACGTCCACCAACGCCAACGGCCTACCCCATAACACCGTTACCACCAACACCTGGGCCAACGACACCGCGAACTGGCGCCTGGGCAAACTCACACAACAGGTGCAAGAACAAGTGTACGGCGGCTCCCGGATCACCCGCACCACTAGCTACACCTACGACACTTCAAGCGGCCTGTTGACCAGCGAAATCCGCGAACCGCAAGGCAGCAGCGATGTCAAACTGACCACCGCTTACGACTACGACGCCTTCGGCAATGTCGCCAAAACCACCAGCACCGCCGCCGCAGGCACCCGCGCTGTGCGCGTGGAATACGACCCAAGCGGCCGCTACGTCAACAAAACCTACAACGCCCTGGAACAATTGGTCTCAAACGTTACTCAGCGCGACGCCTACGGCCAACCCGAAACCATCGTTGGCCTCAACGGCAAAGTGCAATCCATGCGCTACGGCAGCCTGAGCCGGCTCCGCTTCAGCGCCAGCAACGAGGGCCTGGCCACCACCACCCAATACCGCCTCTGCACCGCCAGCGGCGTCACTTGCCCGAGCGGCGCGGTTTACCGCATCCAAACCAGTGCTACCGATGGCGCCCTGGCCAACCACTACGCCGACAAACTGGGCCGCGAACTGCGCCAGGAAATCAAAAGCTTCAACGGCACCCTCGCCCTCACCGACATCACCTACGACGGGGCAGGCCACCTCAAACGCCAATCGCTGCCGTACTTCAGCGGCAACCCCGTGTATTGGAATGAAAATTCCTACGACAACCTGGGCCGCCTCATCAACGTCGTCGACGCCAACGGCGGCGTCTCCACCACGCAATACGCCTGGCATACGAGTGGCACGGGCACCCAAGGACTGAGCCAAACCAACAAGAATCCAAACAACCAAACCAAAATCACCCTCACCAAGAGCCTGGGCCAGGTCTTCAAGGTGGTGGACAACCTCGCGGGCACCATTGATTACACCTACGACGCCAGCGGCAACCTCACCTCCCTGAAAACCAACGGCGTCACCACCGCCCTCACCTACGACGCGCTGGGCCGCCGCCTGAGCCTCAACGACCCCGACCAAGGCATCTGGACCTATCAGTACAATGCCTTCGGCGACCTCACCCAACAACAAGACGCCGCCAACGCCAAAACCACGTTCAGCTACGACACCCTCGGGCGGCCCACCCAACGCCAAGACCAAAAAGGCGGCCAAATCGAAAGCGACGTGCGCTGGACCTACGGCACCAAGGCCAGCGCCAACGAGGTTGGCCTGCTCACCCAAGAAGAAGACCTCAGCAACGGCTACCTGCAACTCTACGCCTACGACGGCCGCGGCCGCCTGCTGCAAACCCTCACCAGCCTCGGCCAAAACGGCAGCGACGGCGACTACGCCGAATACCACACCTACGACCAATTTGGCCGTCCGTTCCAAAGTATCGACGCCAGCGGCCACGGCATCCAAATCCTCTACAACAACAGCGGCTACCGCCAACAACTGCGCGAAGCCACCAACCCCAGCCACGTTTACTACACCGCCAACCAAGCCGACGCCTTTGGCCAAATCACCAGCGAATCCTTGGTCGGCACCCAATTCCAAATCGCCCACACCTACGACCCCAAAACCGGCCTGCCCACCAAAATCCTCGCCAACTCCGCCTATGGCGTCCCGCGCACCCTGCTTGACCTCACCCTGAATTTTGATGCAATCGGTCAATTAACCGCCCGCACCCGCAATATCCAAGCCCAAAACGCCCTCCCCAGCAAAACCCTCACCGAAACCTTCACCTACGACGGCCTCAACCGCCTCACCAGCGCCGCCGCCACCGGCTTTGCCGCACAAACGCAAAGCTACGACCTCGCCGGCAATATCCTCAGCAAAAGCGGCGTCGGCAACTACCACTACGGCACCGGCATCACCACCGCTAGCCACGCCGGCCCGCACGCCGTCACCAGCGCGGGCAGCGCCACCTACAGCTACGACGCCGTGGGCAACCTCACCAACGGCGACGGCCGCAGCCTCACCTACAACAGCTTCCGCAAACCCACCGAAATCCGCAAAGGCAGCGCCACCACCACCTTCGACTACGGCCCCAACCGCCAACACTACAAGCGCGTGGATGTCGATGGTAGCAATGTCACCATCACGCTCACCGTGGGCAATGTCGAATTCATCAAGGAAGGCGCGGGGCAAAGCGCCACGATCAAGCGCTACATCGGAGGTGTCGTGATCGTCACCGACAGCCCCACCGGGCGCGAAGAGCACGCGCTTTTGACCGATCATTTAGGTTCTACTGTCGCATTAGCCAAAGCCAATGCGGTGGAATTGGAACAATTGGATTATGATGCCTTCGGCAAACGTAGAAGCCCCTGGACGCTGACGGAACTGCTGCAAGCGGATTCCCTGCAACTCAGCAAGCTGACCACCACGGGCTTTACGGGGCACGAGATGCTGGATGGCGTGGGGCTGATTCACATGAAGGGACGGGTGTATGAGCCGAAGTTGGGGCGCTTCCTCAGTGCTGATCCGTACATCACCGAGCCGAGCAATACGCAGAACTTCAATCGCTACAGCTATGCGTATAACAACCCCTTGACCTTGGTTGATCCGAGCGGGTTCGATGTTGTCACTATCACTGGGCATTACTCCCCGCGAGGTGGAATTGGTGCCACTAGTTATGATTACTATGGCGAGGCGTATAACGTAAGCTCTGTGGAATGGACTTCGCCCGGTGATGGCTCCGATCTGTTGCAGGCAGATACGCTGTACATGGATGCCAATGGCAATTATCGAACGACGAATGAGTTGATCAAGGCTGGGTTGATGACGGTTACAGTCAATGAGAACGGGACGGTGACATTCACGATGGTGGCGGTGAGCAGTGCGACGCCAGTGAATATTACGATACAGACGGGAGAGCTTGATCCAGCGAATGGGGGTGGAAATACTGGCGGGGTGATGGCGCAAGTTGGAGGAAGTGCGGGGCAAGGCGCCAATTTCGGAGTTATTGAGGATGATCCTGTGCAGGCGGCGATAGATTATTTGTTAGCGGGCTCTGCTGCGTTTAGGGAGATGTACGAAGAATTTAAAAAATCAGGAGCTACGATTGAGTTTACTACGGATGTTGTAAGTAGTTTTGACCATGAAAATAACATAGTGAAGTGGAATCCTACAGCGGCTCACGCTATTCCAGACGGTGTGAATTCGACCTCTCTTATTCTTGCGCATGAAATGGCACATGCCGTAGAGTATTACAAAAATCCTGAAGCTTTTCTGACAGCGATAGAGCCTAGATATAACCCGTTATTTCCTTTGGCAAAAATTGCCACTCCTTCATGGGAGGAAATTAGAAATCTTCCATTTGAGCAGACTGTTGCTAGACAATTAGGTGAGCCTGTTAGGCAGGAGTATTTTGATGCAGATGGTCGAACAGTTGACAGTGTTCTTTTTAGTTGTCATTCCGGGACGGGCGGGTGCTAATATATGATAAAGCCAACAAAAAAAATGATAAATTTATTAATGTTTATAACATTAGCTATGTTATTTAAGGTGTGTGCGGGAGCGGATGCTGAAGAAAGTTTGGTATCTGACTTACGTGAATTATTTGAATCTTCAAAAACAATAACATTAAAATACATACCACTACGCCGTGCAGCTGTTTTTCCGAGATACCTAAACTCAAATGATATAAAAAGCGGGTGGACTTTCAGTTTGTCTATAAATTGTTCTACAAATTGTTTAAATTCTACAGAGGTAGAGAAAATTAGAAATTTTTTAGAGGCTTCAAAAGAAGGTGAAATGCCTTGCTTTAAAGCGGTTTTTTCGGTTTTAGAGTTTGGATCTAAGACGTCTACTAATGATCGTGATATATATATCAGTGCAACTGGAGAGTGTTACACTTTTAATGGAAAATCTTATAATACAGAAGAAAACTTCCTGAAATTTTTTCAGGATGATGGTGTTATTACTGTTTTTTCAAGAACAAAATAGGACCGTAGGCTGGGTTGAGCAACGCGAAACCCAGCACATCCTCCGTCAAGCTGGGTTTCGCATTGCTCAACCCAGCCTACAAAATAAAGCCTGTTCGCCCTCACCTACGACGCGCTGGGCCGCCGTCTGAGCCTCAACGACCCCGACCAAGGCATCTGGACCTATCAGTACAATGCCTTCGGCGACCTCACCCAACAACAAGACGCCACCAACGCCAAAACCACGTTCAGCTACGACACCCTCGGGCGGCCCACTCAACGCCAAGACCAAAAAGGCGGCCAAATCGAAAGCGACGTGCGCTGGACCTACGGCACCAAGGCCAGCGCCAACGAGGTT
>JAIRJU010000065.1 GCA_031260485.1 Pseudomonadales bacterium
CCAGCGCCAATGCGCGGCCGATGCCGCCGGTGGCACCAGTAATGGCAATGACGCGGCCAGAGAGTTTGTTCGCCGCGCTGATAGAAGATGAATCGCTCACGTCAACTCCAACCAATCCAGTAATTCGCGCGGCTGATTAATCAGCGCGTCAGCTTCCCAGGCGTGCGGCTCATCCTGCGGACTCAGGTAGCCATACAGCGCCACCAGTGCGGGCATCCCGGCCGCGCGAGCCGCTTGCACATCGCGCGGCGCATCGCCGACATATACGCAGCGTTGTGGGGCCACGCGAATCTGCTCGGCCGCATGGAGCAGCGGTGCGGGATGCGGTTTGCGTTCGGGCAGCGTATCGCCGCTGACCACGCAGGCGGCGCGGCGGTCGAGATTCAGCGCCGCCACCAGCGGTGTAGTGAGAAAGGCTGGCTTGTTCGTCACGATGCCCCAGGGAATCGCGCGCTGCTCAAGCGTTGACAGCACGCGCTCGAAACCGGGAAACAGCGCAGTCTCCACCGCGATGCGCTGCGCGTACAGCGTCAGAAAATGCTCGCGCAATTGCTCGAACGGTTCGCCTTCAAGTTCAGGAAAAGCCAGCTTCAGCAGCCCGCTGGAACCATTGGATACCTGCGTGCGTGCCAGCGCGAATTCCAGCGGCGCAAGTCCCTGTTCGCGGCGCACCTGATTCAGCGCGGTGACCATGTCGGGGGCGGTGTCGAGCAATGTGCCATCGAGGTCAAACAGCACCGCATCAGCGCGGCGGGCAGCACCTGCGGTGCGGCTGTTCATCGCGCGGCCTCGGTTGAACGCAACTGCGCGATGTAGTTCACCGACACATCCGTGCTGATTTCACAGTGCTCGCGCAGCGGGTCGTAATGCAGCCCCGCGATGTCGGCAAGTTCCAATCCCGCAGCGCGCGACCACTGCGCCAGTTCCGATGGACGGATGAAACGCTCGTACTCATGCGTGCCACGCGGCAGCAGTCGCAGCACATATTCAGCGCCGACAATCGCCATCAAAAAGGATTTCAGATTGCGATTCAGCGTCGAGACGAACACCGGGCCACCGGGTACAACAAGCTGCGTGAAAGTCGCCAGCATCGCGGCAGGGTCGGGCAGATGCTCCAGCATTTCCATGCAACACACCGCGTCGAAGCGCGCGGCGGTGCTGCCAGCGGCGCTGATTTGCGCGGCAAGCTCCGCCGCATCCTGCACACGGTAATCAATGGCAAGCTGCGACTCAGCCGCATGTAACTGCGCCACCTGCACCATCTGCGGCGACAGGTCTATCGCAGTGACGCGCGCACCAGCACGCGCCAAGCCTTCCGCAAACAGCCCACCACCACATCCCACATCGAGCACGCGCGCACCAGCCAGCGCAGTACGCGAAGCCACCCATGCGGCGCGCGCCGGATTCATCTTGTGCAATGGTTTGAACTCCCCGCGCTCGTCCCAGAAACGGTGCGCGAGGTCGTCGAATTTGGCGATTTCGGCCGGGTCGGCCTGCGCTGCGTGGGCGCTTGTATTCGAGGTGGCGTTCACGGGCGCGAGTATACCGGTTGGGGGCTTTCAAGGCCGCGCCAACCTGGCTGTTGTCTTTCAGTGGTCCGGTGCGTCGAAGCGGCGCAGCCAGTGGTCTGTCGATGCGTCGTCAAATCGTGCTTGGCGAAAAAATGAACCCATGTGCAGGCCGCGCAAGGTGGGCGCTCGCACCGATTTCAAGATCCGATTGGCGGCCACATAGGCGGCGGGTTGCGGATCGCGCTCCACCCAGCCAAGGCAGGGCCATTGCCCCGCTTTGACAATCACGCCGCCGTCATAGTCGAGCAGTGATAGCTCATGCTTGGCTTCTTCATGTACGGCCTTGGCCAGCGTCTCGTGGCCACCGAGTTTATCGAGCCAGCTTGCATCGAGGATCGTGTACCAGTTCACCGACTTGAAGCCGTCGCGCAATTCGTTATGCCCCAAGGGATTGCCCACATCGAATCCCAGGAATTGCTGCGCGAGTTCAAACTCCAAGTGTTCATGGCGATGATATTCATTGCATTGCTGAAACCCGAGGCCCGCGTGCCCATGCAGCACCGGCAAACGTGATGCAAGCTCTTGCACAAACACCTCGAACCCAAGGCGACCCTCTGCCTGCAACACCTCAACCGGCAGGTAAATTTCCAGATATGAAATATCGCGCCACGCTTCCTCCTTGAGGTTCATCTGCGAAAACGCACGCGCGCCATAGCTGCCCACGAAATCGTAACCCGGCCCTGAAGACCAGGTAAAAGAGACGGTGTGTGTGAGGGGCCGCTGGCGAATCCATTGTATAAATCGCAGGAAATGCTTTGGCGTATACGTGATTTTTTGACGGGGATGCTCCCACCATCCCCAGCGCAACTGCTGCCGCATCAGCCCTTGCAGTTGCTCCATCACGCCGGCCAGTGCCTCACGGTGTACGCTCAAGTAGGATTTCACCATATACAGCACGATGACCAGCCCGCCCTGAAGCACCTTGTTTTCCGGCTGATCCTCGTCGCCGTAGGTAAAATGCCACTTCGCGGCATCCCATTCTTCGAAAAAATCCATGCGCAAGAGAATACCCAATGACTGAACAGAAGGGCACAAAACCCTTTGCCCCCGCAGCGGCGTTTGGGTGCCGGCTCAGACGATTTCCGAACCAGCCGTCAAAGGGTCGTCCTGTGCTAGAATTCACGGTTTGAAAACCGCTGTTCCCAAGGCTGCCGCATGAGCGAATTTGCCCGCGAAATACTGCCCGTCAATCTCGAAGATGAGATGCGGCAGTCGTATCTGGATTACGCGATGAGCGTCATCGTCGGCCGTGCGCTGCCGGATGTCCGCGACGGCTTGAAGCCGGT
>JAIRJU010000277.1 GCA_031260485.1 Pseudomonadales bacterium
GGGTTGTAAAAACCCAGGCGCTCGATGAAACGGCCAGTATTGGCGTTGCGCTTGTCAGTCACGGTGACGTAGTAGTAAGGGTTCTTCTTGCTACCGCCGCGAGCGAGTCGGATGGTTACCATAACTATTTGATTCCACAATAAAAAATAGACATTGAACGCGAATCCAAACTGCCGGACCCGGAAAAAAGTGCGCCATTCTAAGGGAAAAGCCTGCGTGTGGGAACTACAAATTCCACCCAGGCGTTTCAGAAGCCAGGTCAGAAGCCAGGAAAGCGCCCGCCGGGCGGCATTCCTCCAGGCGGCATCCCACCCCCCGCAGGCAAGCGCCCACCAAGGCCACGCATCATGTTGGCGAGGCCGCCGCCCTTCATTTTCTTCATCACTTTCTGCATTTGCTTGTGTTGCTTGAGTAGCCGGTTGAGGTCTTGCAGCGTGGTGCCCGAGCCCTGCGTGATGCGGCGCTTGCGCGAGCCGTTGAGCAGATCCGGGTTCTGCCGTTCCTTTAAGGTCATGGAGCTGATGATGGCTTCCATCTGCTGGAAATTTTTTTCGCCCGCCGAGCTTACCGCCGATTTGGCGACGCCGCCCATGCCAGGCATTTTGTCCAGCAGATTGCTGATGCCGCCCATGTTGCGCATCTGTTCCAGTTGTTCCTTGAAATCCTGCAAGTCGAAGCGTTCGCCTTTTTTGATTTTGCTGGCGAGTTTCTGCGCCTTTTCTTTATCGACCTTCTTCTCGACATCCTCGATCAACGACAGCACGTCGCCCATGCCCAGGATGCGCGAGGCAACGCGATCCGGGTAGAACGGTTCGAGCCCCTCCACTTTTTCGCCGACGCCGAGGAATTTGATCGGCTTGCCCGTCAAATGGCGGACGGACAGCGCGGCGCCGCCACGCGCATCACCGTCGGTTTTGGTGAGGATGACGCC
The DNA here is from genome assembly GCA_031260485.1 of Pseudomonadales bacterium. Lineage (GTDB taxonomy): Bacteria > Pseudomonadota > Gammaproteobacteria > Pseudomonadales > Pseudohongiellaceae > CAILUG01. The sequence goes on from JAIRJU010000277.1 coordinate 932, forward strand.
GGTGAGCGGCAGCGCCTTGTCGAAGGCTTGCGCAGTGTTGGCGGCGTCCTGGCCGGTCATGGCGTCCACCACGAACAGGGTTTCCACGGGCTTGGCCAATTCATGCAGCGCCTGAATCTCCGCCATCATCTCGGCATCGACGGCGAGACGGCCCGCGGTGTCGATGAACAGCACGTCGATGAAGCGCTTGCGGGCTTCCGCCATGGCGGCTTGCACGATGGCGGCGGGCTTCTGTGAAGCATCGCTGGGGAAGAACGTGGCGCCGACTTCCGCGGCAAGCGTTTGCAACTGCAAGATGGCGGCGGGGCGGTAAACGTCGGCGCTCACCACCATCACCGATTTCTTCTCCTGCTCTTGCAACAGACGCGCCAGCTTGGCCACCGTGGTGGTTTTACCGGCGCCCTGCAAACCCGCCATCAGAATTACGGCGGGAGGCACGGTGCGCAGATTGAGCGCCTCGTTTTCCTGGCCCATCACGCTTTGCAATTCCGCACGCACGATCTTGAGGAAGGCTTGCGCCGGCGTGAGGCTGCTGCTGACTTCAGCGCCGAGCGCGCGCAGTTTCACGCGCTCGATGAAATCGCGCACCACCGGCAGCGCCACGTCGGCTTCCAAGAGCGCGCGGCGCACGTCGCGCAGGCTGTCTTGGATGTTATCTTCCGTGAGCTTGGCCTTGCCGCTGAGCGTGCGCAGCGCCTGGCTCAGGTTTTCTGTGAGTTTTTCAAACATGACTCAAATTCCAGGGAAGGCTCGTGGAGGGCTCCCGTCAGGGTTGTGCGGATCGAAGGCGGCGGATTCTACCCAAGAGAGTGCGTGTGATACAGCGGAACTGCGAGGGTGTACGAAGGCGGTCCTATGCCATTAACCCCGTTTCGTGGCTTGAGTCACGGCTACAAATCACGCTTGGCTGGAGGCCATTGACGGGCAGTATGTACTAACGCCATTACCCACACCGTGAGCTCGGCATCGTCTATTTCATAGACGAGCCGATAATTATCATGCGGGATCAGCTCACGGGTGCCGGGAATTTTTCCAGGGCTTCCGAGCCTGGGAAAATCACCGAGTCTGGCGGCAGCTTCGCTGAAAAGCGCGTCTATCTTGAGTGCCGCAAGCGGGTTATCCGCGGCGATGTATTCCACGATCTCGGCGCGATCCTGCGTTGCTGCCAAGGTCCAGCGAACCTTCACAGCGCGGCCTCGCGCGCGCGGCGTTGCAGCATAACGCGCCGCCTGATCGCTTCGACTTCCACTTCCTCATTAGAAAAATGCAGACCTGCGGCACGCTGCCCGCGCGCGTGTTCGATCTTGTGGCGCAGATAGTCGTCATACTGGGCCTGGGTCAACTCTTCATCCGCGAGACGCTGCAACAAATCGGCCTTGCTCTGCGTAATGCTCGGCAAACTTTCAGCCAACTCGCGCAGAAAGTTGGCATTTTCGTAATGGATCGTGGTGCTCATGTGGTGACGCCCCTGGGTGATGACGCCGTTGATTGTGCCTGTTTTATAGCATGACCGCAAAAGCCGAACAGCCATAACGGCACGCGCTGGCGTGCCTGTTCCCCTGTAGCGAACACTTGTGAGAGACTTTCACGCATGATCGCACTCACTTCCGGTCTTGTGGCCGTCTTCTTTTACGCCTTCGGTACCTTCAGTCAAGCGCGCCTGCTCAGATGCGGGCCCGCGGACGCCTCCGCTGTGCTTGCGGCCAGGCGCGGCAAGCTGCTTCTCATCGGCGTGCTGGCGCTCTTGGTGCATCTGGTCAACGTGGTACAGGTGATCGCCACCGACGGCGGCTTCGATTTCGGCTTCTTCAAGATCGCCACGCTGTTCAGTTGGACCATGGTGTGCATCGTGGTGCTCAGCAGCCTGAAAAAGCCGCTGGAAAATCTGTTCGTGGCGGTGTTTCCGCTAGCCATCATCAGCATCCTGTGCGCGCTGTTTCTGCCCGACACCTCCCGCCTCGTCGTCGCGCTCTCCCCTGGCGTTGCGCTGCATGTGATGCTCGGCATTCTTGGCTTCAGTCTGATGGCGCTTGCCGCAGGCCAGGCGCTCTTGGTGGCCTGGCTCAACCGCGATCTGAAGCGGCATCACTATTCCGCGTTTTTGCGGCATTTACCGCCGCTGCAAACCATGGAAAGCCTGTTGTTCGGCATCATTCATGCTGGTTTTGTGGCCTTGCTCGCGGTCATCGCCACTGGCTTTGTGTTCATGGACGACATGTTCGCCCAGCATCTGGCGCACAAAACCTTCTTCACGCTGGTGGCCACCGGCGTGTTCGGCGTGCTGCTGTGGGGCCGCCATCGCTGGGGCTGGCGTGGCCGCCGCGCCTTGCACTGGACACTGAGCGGTTTCGCCGTGTTGATCCTGGCTTACTTCGGCAGCAAGTTCGTGCTGGAAGTGCTGCTCAATCGCGTCTGACAAGCGCCTTTCATCGTGGACGCCACCCCGCCCAACCTGCTGTTTTTCAGCGGCGTTCTCTTGAGCGCCGCCCTGCTGCTGTTTCTGGCAGCGCTCTGGTTATTCCACAAGGCGCGATCCCTTGCGCGCAGCCTGCGCGAAAAGCCACCGCCTTTCGACGCCGCGCTAGTGAGCATTACCGTCAGCGACATCATGGTGCCGCGCAGCGAGGTCAGCGGCATCGATCTCGACGCGGACATGAGCCACATCATGCACGCGCTCAGCCACAGCCAGCACACGCGGCTGCCGGTGTATGGCAAGGATCTGAACCATGTACTTGGCATTCTGCATCTGCGCGTCGTGCCCAAACTGCTGCGCATGGAGCAGCCGAACAAGGCCGAATTGCTGCAACTGACGCGCGACGCCTATTTCGTGCCTCAGAGCACACCGCTCACCACACAGCTCTTGAATTTTCAAAAACACAAGCGCAGCCTGGCGCTGGTGGTGGACGAATACGGCGACGTAAAAGGCATCGTGACACTCGAAGATTTGCTCGAAGAATTGGTCAACCACTTCACCGCCAACACCCACGACGCCATGGACGGCATCCAGCCGCAAGCCGATGGCAGTTATCTCATCGACGGCGGCGCGCCGCTCCGCGACATCAACCGCGCGCTGGGCTGGGATTTACCAACCGATGGTCCCAAAACCCTCAATGGTCTGCTCACCGAACACCTCGAAAGCATTCCCGAAGCGAGAGTGGGCCTGCGTCTGCCGCCGCATTGCGTGGAGATCCTGCATGTGAAGGACAACCTCATCAAGACAGTTCGCATGTGGCACCCGAAAATGGCCGCAAGGGATGGCCGCGAACCACAGGCTACTATTCATGATTGACGCCACCATTCATAACTGACACCTCTATTCATAACTGACACCACTATTCATGACTGATACCACTACTCATGACTGACACCATCCCCCATGACTGACACCACCACGCCTGGCTCCACCCTGGCGGATGCCGATCGCGCCCGTTACGCCGTCATGCAACTGCGCGGCAACACCTGGCGCAGCAGCGACGACACGCTGGCGGTGGAAGAGCCGCTGGAAATCCGCCTCGGCTAGACCGATCCACGCCGTGGCCGCGTGCATCGCAGCGTGTCCATCACCATGCGCACGCCAGGGCAAGACGCCGCGCTGGCGCTGGGCTTTCTCTACAGCGAAAGCATTCTCACCAGCATGAGTGAAGTGGCGTCGGTGGATCAGAGCCGCGCCAACGTGATCCGTCTCGAACTCAAAGACCACGCCCGCTTCGATCCCGCGCGTCTGGAGCGGCATTTCTACACCACCTCGAGTTGTGGCGTGTGCGGCAAAGCCTCGCTGGAAACGCTCAGCCTGAGCGGTTGCACTGCCCTGCCCCCGCTCACTGCCCGCCTCAAGGCCAGCGCTCTGCGCGTCCTGCCCGCGCAATTACCTGCGGTGCAACCGCTGTTCGCCGCCACTGGCGGTAATCACGGTGTGGCGCTGTTCGACTTTTCCGGCAAGGTGACATTGGGCATGGAAGACGTGGGCCGCCACAACGCCATGGACAAACTGATCGGTACCTTGCTCCAGCAAGGCCGCTTGCCGCTGCGCGATCACGGCCTCTTGGTCAGTGGCCGCGCCAGCTTCGAGTTGCTGCAAAAAGCGCTCAGCGCAGGCTGCCCGCTCTTGGCGGCGCTGGGGGCGCCTTCGTCGCTGGCAGTGGAATTGGCGCAAGAATTCAATATCATCCTGATCGGCTTCTTGGGCGCGGAGCGCTTCAACGTCTACCATGGCCATGACGCCATTGATTGCGACTGAACAATTGCGACTGAACGATAATGACAACTACCCTCTCTCCCACCCCCTAACCGGAGCGCTCCCCATGTCTGCTCACCGTTCGCACTGGCGCCGCCGCGCCGCCCCTGCTGCCTTGCTTGCTCTGTCGTTCCTGCTGTTCACGCCGCTGGCTGCGCAGGCTGGCGTCTGTAGCGCGCCGCCCGATCTCACGCCGCGCGCCAGCGATTGGAACAGTTGGGGCAACGGCCTCGCCAACACCCGGCAAGCCCCCCAAGGGCTCGACAGCGCCGATCTCGCCAGCCTGAAGCTGCGCTGGGCCTATGGCCTGGAGGGCGCGAAGTCGGTGGGCAATCCCATAGTGCAGGGCACGCTGCTCGTCATCGGCGTCGATACCGGCAAGGTTTATGCGCTCGATGCCGACACCGGCTGCGAATACTGGAACTTCCAGGCGCCCGCTGGCGTGCGCGTCGCCCCAGCCCTGGGCCAGGTGAATGGCGAATGGCGCGTGTTCTTCGGCGATCGCCGCGCGGTGGTATATGCGCTCGATGCCGTGAGCGGTAGCGAACGCTGGCAGCGCAAGGTGGAGGCGCACGCTTCCGCCATTCTCACCGGCTCGCCGCAATTCATCGCCCTGCCCGGCAGCGCCGTGCCAGCGCGCCTCTTGGTGCCGGTATCCTCCGGCGAGGAAGGCGCCGCCGCGGCGCCCGGCTATGCCTGCTGCACCTTTCGCGGCAGCGTGCTCAGCCTCGATGCCGCAAGCGGCGAAGTGCTGTGGCAAACCTACACCATCAGCGAACCCGCCTCCGCCACCGGCCCCACCAGTTTCGGCCCCTCCGGCGGCGCCATCTGGAGCGCGCCCACCGTGGACCTCGCCAACCGGCGCGTTTACGTCACCACGGGCGACGCCTACTCCCAACCCGCCGCCACCGGCACCGATGCCGTGATGGAACTCGATCTCGACACCGGCAAAATCCGCTGGAGCAACCAAGGCACCGCCGATGATGTCTGGACCGTGGCCTGTGTGCGCGGCGGCGCGCAAGATTGCGGCCCCGACCAGGACTACGGCTCGCCCGCGCTGCTGCTCACCATTGATGGCGCCCCCACGCTGGTGGCGGGCCAGAAAAGCGGCATAGTGCGTGCGTTCAGCCCGCTTGGCGGCAGCATTGTGTGGGAACGCGCGCTGGTGGAAAACACCGAGGAATTCGGCAGCAAACTGACCTGGGGCGGCGCCAGCGATGGCCAGCGCGTCTATTTCGGCCTTGGCACCGGCGGCATCGCCGCGGTGAATCTCGCCGACGGCGCGCTGGCCTGGTTCACCCCGCTGAGCCCTTCCGCTGAGCGCGCCAGATACGTGGGCCACGATGGTGCGCTCAGCGTGAGCGGCGATCTGCTGTTCTCCGGCGGCTGGGACGGCATATTGCGGGCACTCGATACCCAAAGCGGTGCGGTGCGCTGGCAATACGACACGACCACCCCCGTCGACACCCTCAACGGCGTCCCCGCGCAAGGCGGCTCTCTCGGCGCCGCTGGCGCCATCGTGGCAGGCAAGCGCCTGTTCGTTCCCTCGGGCTACCCCGGCGTCAAAAATGGCATGAGCGGCAACGTGCTGTTGATGTTTGCGCCCTGATTGTCACCACTGTCCACAAGTGTAAGGGCCTTGAAGTGCAAGGCCCTTACGGTCTTCCTTTCGCCCACTGGGTTAGGCCCTTTACTCGTCGTGCGGCCACAGGCTCTTCTTTAATTTTGGTAGCTTGGAATATCTGATTTGCGTCTTGTGATATGGCGTTGCCAAATGCAGACCAAACGGTTGAAAACATGCCATTAGAGCGTTTTTGATTCAAATGCTGGCACTCTCAGACACAATGGCGGGGCAAGCCCCGCCCTACGTGCTAGGATAGAAAACTATTTTGCAACCAATAAAATGAATGCCCAGATACAAAGCAAAATAAAAGTCATTATGGGGGCCAAAATTTTACTGGAACTTCCTCCCATAATCATGGCACCTATTGCACCCATAAATATAGACATCAACCAATCGCTTATGCCAACATAATAAATAGAGTCTGATTTTGTAGCTGGCATTGCAATAAAAATAGAAAATGTCAAAACGTAAGTTAATGCCCTACATGATTTAACCCACCATGCAGGATTTTCAGATTTCGGATGACTCATTTGAGTAGCCTAATGCCCAAGGCTAAGCGGCGACGTAGCCGTCCGCCTTGAGCCGCATATTAGGCGGAACGCAAAATGAGCACGGAACAGCTTGCTCACATAAGTACCTGCAAATGTGATAGTGCTTTACCCCAAGTTAGTAGACGATATTTACGCGGGCAAGCAAGATGGTATGGGTCTTTTTCGATGAGTTCGATTGCACGCGAACGACTTGTGACTTCAAACACCCATAGTCCCCCAACATAGGGGCCGCCGGGTTCTTCACGAAGACCGCCAGCCATAGGAATTTCACCATGATGAATTTCGAGAAATTTTAGATGCTCTGGTTCGAGTGCGCGGCGTACCTCCGCAACTTGCGAGCTATCTTCAAATATGGCAACAAGCCGCATGTGATTGACCTTTGATTGAAACGCCTAATGCATGTTGATGGTGTGCTCATCCGCGATAAACGACGCAATGCCAAAGGCATTTAGTTGTGTCTTGGCTAGATGTGCTTCATGCGGAAATGAGAAAGTGGCAATGGTTACGAGCATTTCGGAGTTTTTCAGCCTAACTGCTGTTTGACAAAAACCCGCGCACACAGCGCTCAATACACGCCCGTCGTTGCCACGGTTGCCGCTTCCGCTTCGGCGTAGTCATGCCGCAGCAGGTTGTTATCGCGGATCATCTGCCGCAGTTCGCGGATGTAAGCCTGGCCGCGCCCTGAGTAATCGCTCAAACCTTCCGCCAGCGAGAGGCCGTCGATCGGGGCGCGGTGATCGCGCAAGCCCTGCCGGATCTGGCGTAGTTCGTTATAGCGGTCAAAGGTATTGAGATTCAGAAAATAGGCATCCACGGAGGCCTCGATGCTGCTGAAGCTCTGTACTTCATAGTAGGCGCTGGCGTTGCGCTGCTCCGGCACCAGGCCGCAGCCTTCGCGGTAACACCACTGGCCGAAGAAACTGTAGCCCTCGCGAGCGAAGCGCGAGGTTCCCCAGGCGGATTCATTGGCCGCCTGCGCCAGTACCAGCGAGGGGGGCAACACGTCCACGCGCAGCAGCAGCAGTTTCAGCGCCTCGGGGCTGTCGAAATGCTCGGTGTTTACCTCATAGGTACGCAACAGCGCGCGCAGGAAGATCTGGTCTTGCGGGCTCAGCGGGGTGTGTTCATCCACCTTGGCGCTGATCTTGAGCAGCTTGATCCGCTGCCGGCTCACCCGCAGGTTCTGCGCATCGACGATCGGCTGTAAAAACTCGAAGAAAGTGCGCTTCTTGGTTTCGATGTCCAAGATGGCGCCAAAATCGGGCAAAGCCTGCGCGCTGGCTTCCTCTGGTGCCAGGGCGACAGCATCGCTTGAAACCTGTGGCGCCCAGGTCTGAGGCCGCAGGTTCAGCCGCGCCGCGCCCAGGAGCATCACACTGAGCGCAAGCCCATGCAGGAGCCTGCCGAGATAGCGGTGTCGTTTTGCCCACATCATTAGCTCTACCATTACTTTAAGCTAATCCTTTAACTTACTGATTAATCAGAATGTTTACACTTCGGAGACTCCGGAACCGAAGCACTCTCCCATTCCGCCGGGGTGTATAGATGGAGGGCCAAGGCGTGGATCGGCCCTGCAAGTTCCGCGGCCAACAGCCGGTATACCGCCTGATGACGCCGCACGTTATTCATCGCCTCGAAGGCGGCGCTGACCAGCACCAGCTTGAAGTGCGAATCGGTACGCGGGCCCGCGTGCTTGTGGCTTTCGTTGACAAGTGCCACATGCGCGGGCGTGAACGCGCGTTGCACCTTGTCAGTGATGGCGTCTGCAACGCTGTTATCCATGATTTGGCTTACTTACTGTGGCAAAAACACGTGGCAAAAACTGTGTGTGGCAAAAACGTAGTGAAAAACGGCATGTAAAAAACTGGGTGAATTGCGTCCAAGAGGCTCCGTTTGGCGGCGGCGGCGACTACAATGTCGGCTTCGTTCTACCCTGTTTTGGAGCTTTCATGGCCATCGGCTGGTACCCAGGCCACATGCACAAGGCGCGCAATGGTATCACACAGGCGCTCAGGGGCGTCGATGCGGTCCTGGAGCTGGTCGATGCCCGCCTGCCCTACGCCAGCGAGAATCCCTTGCTACAGCGCCTGATCGGCGCAACCTTGCGCCTGCGCCTGCTCACCAAGGCCGATCTGGCCGATCCCGCCGTCACCGCAGAATGGCAGGCATACCATGCCGAGCAAAACATTCACACCTTGCTGATGGATAAGGACGACCCCAAGGTGCTGCGTCAGCTGCTGCATTTCCTTGGCACCGCCTTGCCGCCGCGCCAGAGCCGTCCCAACCGGGTGTTGATCGTCGGCATCCCCAATGTGGGCAAATCCACGCTCATCAATCTTTTGGCCCAACGCAAAGTGGCCAAGGTTGGCAACGAACCGGCGGTGACCAAAGCACAGCAGGAGATTCGCCTCAGCGACAACCTGGTGCTGCTCGATACCCCCGGCATTCTCTGGCCCAAGCTGGAAGACCAAGAAGCCGCCTACCGCCTCGCCGCCAGCGGCGCCATTCGCAATACCGCCATCGACCTCGCCGATGTCGGCCTTGTCACCGCCGCGTTCCTGGCGCGGCGCTATCCTGAAGTCTTGCGTGAACGCTATGGCCTTACGGCGCTCGCTGCCGAAGCGGTGCAGCTATTGGAAGACATTGGCCGCCGCCGCGGCTGCCTGGTGCGTGGCGGCGTGGACCTGACCAAAGCGGGCGACACTCTGCTGCAAGACCTGCGCAGCGGCAAACTGGGGCGGATCAGCCTGGAAACCCCTGCCGACATTCCGCCGCCAACGCCGCCATGAGCCGCGACGCGCGTTTCAACCAGGCCATGCGCCGCCAGCAAGCGGCCGTACAGGCGCGCATCGCCCAAGCGCCAGAGGAGCGCAGCCTGCTGCTGCTCTTGACCGGCGATGGCAAAGGCAAAACCACTTCCGGCTTCGGCATGTTGTGGCGGGCGCTGGGGTATGGGCAAAACGTGGCGGTGGTGCAATTCATCAAAGGCACGCAAGCCTCGGGCGAAGAATTGTTTCTGCGGCAACGGCACCCCGGCATTCCTTTCTTTCAAATGGGTACCGGCTTCACCTGGGACACCCAGAATTTTGCCGCCGACCAGGCCGCCGCGCGGCGCACCTGGGCGCAGGCGGCGCAGTTATTGCAGCAGAGCGATCTCGATTTTCTGCTGCTCGACGAGCTGACTTACATGCTCGCCTACCGTTTTCTGGAGGAAGACGCCGTGCTGACCGCGCTGCGCGAGCGTTCGCCAAGGCTTAGCGTCGTCATCACAGGCCGCGGCGGCGGCAGCGCGCTGCGTGAACTGTGCGACACCGTGTCCGAAGTCAAAAACCTCAAGCACGCCTTCGACGCCGGCCTCAAAGCCCGTCAAGGTATCGACTATTAGACTGCCGCGCCCTCTGCCCTTACCATGCGCGCTTTTTTGCGCAGAAGATCGCGTTGAGCCGAGGAGCAGCCATGAGCCGAAACACAGCCATGAGCCGAGAAAAAGCCATGAATTACGCCGCCGGGCAACGCTTCATCTGCGATGCCGAACCCGAGCTTGGCCTCGGCCAGGTGATCGAAGTTAGCCATCGCACGCTGACACTCGCCTTCGCCGCCAGCGCCACCACCCGCCAATACGCGATGCACAACTCGCCGCTCACCCGTGTCAGCTTCGAACCCGGTGATGCCATCAAGGATCGCAACCACGTCGAGTGGACAATACTCGGCGTCAGCGAACGCGAGGGGCTGTTCTTCTACCAAGTACGTGATGCCGCAGGCAATGAAACCCGCCTGAGCGAAACCGAGCTTTCCGCGCAGCTCAGCCTGAGCCAGCCGCTCAAGCGTTTGTTGACGCTGCAAAGCGAAGCGCCAGCCTGGTTCCAACTGCGCCGCGCCGCGCTCGAGGCGCAAGCCTTCATCGACAGTTCCACACTGCTTGGCCTTTGCAGCGCGCGCACCGATCTCTTGCCGCACCAACTCTACATCGCACACGAAGTCGCACGCCGCCCGGCGCCGCGCGTGCTGCTCAGCGATGAAGTCGGTTTGGGCAAAACCATCGAAGCCGGTCTGATTTTGCAACAGCAACTCTTCAGCGGCTTGGCACGGCGCGTGCTGCTCGTAGTGCCGGATTCGCTGGTGCATCAATGGCTGGTGGAACTGCTGCGCCGCTTCAATCTGCGCTTCAGCATTCTCGATGCCGAACGCTGTGCGGCGCTCACCGCCGTGCACACCACCGACAACCCCTTCGACAGCGAGCAACTGGTGCTATGCAGCCGCCAGTTTTTGGAGGAATGCGCACAGTGGGCACAAGCGGCGCTGCAAAGCCGCTGGGATCTTTTGATTCTCGATGAGGCGCATCACATTCTGTTGCGCGAGACTGCCTATGAACTAAAGACTGCCTATGAACAAAAGACTGTCTATGAACAAAAAACTACCGATGGCCCAAAGACTACCGATGAATCAAAAACTACCGATGAACCCGCGCTGATCACCCGTTTCACGCAAGCGGTTCCTGGCGTGCTGCTGCTGACCGCCACGCCCGATCAACTCGGCATGGATTCCTACTTCACCTTGCTGCGCTTGCTCGACCCCGATCGTTTCCATTCGCTCACCGCGTTCCAAAACGAGCAGCGCCACTACCAAGCGCTGGCCGCCCTGCTCGATCCGCTGCTCAATTATGCCGCGCTGACTACGGCAGAGCGCGCGGCGCTGTTGACGCAACTCGCCCCCTATGCCACCGACAGCGATCTGTGCACCATCCTCGCCGCGCTAGGCACTGCCGAGGAAACTGCGCTACCCGCGCAGAGCCGCGTTCTGCTCGATGCCCTGCTCGACCGCCACGGCACGGGCCGCATCGTGTTCCGCAACACGCGGCGCCAGGTGAGCGGCTTTCCGGCGCGGCGCCTGTGCGAATACGCCCTGGCTTTGCCGCCGGATTACGCCGCACACGCGAGCGCCACACTGCCGGAGCAACATTTTCTCGCGGAGGACGCCTGGATTCGTCTCGATCCGCGCGTATCCTGGTTATATGAACTGCTGCGCCAACAGCGCGGCGACAAATTTCTGCTGATCTGCCATCAGCGCGCCACCGCCGAAAGCCTGGAAGCCTGGTTGCGCCTGCACCGCGGCGTGCAAAGCGCGGTGTTTCACGAAGGCATGAGTTTGGTCGAACGCGACCGCGCCGCCGCTTGGTTCGCCGAACGTGAAGACGGCGCGCAGCTCTTGGTCTGCTCCGAAATCGGCAGCGAAGGCCGCAACTTTCAGTTCAGCCATCACCTCGTCTTGTTCGATCTGCCGCCGCACCCTGATCTTTTGGAGCAACGCATTGGCCGTCTCGATCGCATCGGCCAGCGGCACACCATTCACCTGCACGCGCCTTATTTTGCGCACAGCGCCAGTGCGGTGTTGTTACAGCTTTATCAAACGCTGGGACTATTCAGCGCGCCCAATCCGGTGGCGGCGCAGGTATGTCATGAACTGCGCGGCAGTATCGACGCCGCGCTCGCAGAGCCCGCCCAGGCGGACCTGCTGCAAGCTCTCTTGGCCCAGGCCGCCTCGCGCAACGCGGCGCTGCTCGAACGTCACCTTAAAGGCCGCGATCGCCTGCTCGAACTCAACTCCTGCCGCACGGCGGTGGCAGCGGCCTTGGTGGCGCAATTGCACGAACTCGAAACCGCGCAAAATCCCGCTGCCTTTCTGCGCCAGGTTTTCGCCAACTA
>JAIRJU010000311.1 GCA_031260485.1 Pseudomonadales bacterium
CTTGGGCTTGGAGCGGGAGCGGGCGGCGGGCTGTTGTTGTTGCTACTGCTGTCATCATCGTTGGCGAGCGCCACCGCGCCGCCCACGGCCAAGAGCCCCAACAACGCCCACAGCCAGCCCATCGAGCCCTGCGTCTCGACCGCGGTGAACCACGACAAACGGCTCTCGTCGATGCCATCGCCAACGCTGCTCAAGGCCTGCGCAAAATCCACCCGATAGGAGTGCCCCCCGTCCATGAACACCAGTTGGTTGGCGCCGGCGCCAGCGAAAAAGCCGCGCACCGTAAGCGTTTGGCCATTGACGAACTCGACCACGAGATCATTGCCTTGCCGCGCGAAATTCGCCACGTCTTCGCGCGCGGCGTGAATGACGAATACCTCAAGCTGCTGGCTGTCGGCCGTCACCGTCTGGCCGGCGGCCACGGGTACGACCACGCCGTTACGGCCAGCGCTTTGCTCGGCGGAGGTCACAGAGGTGGTCAGGAGTGCGTCGTTGTTAGCCATAGTCGTTGATCCGTGGTGTCTGGTTGTTCAGGCACCCGCCTCGGCGAGTGAGTTCACCGAAGAGGGCAAAGAAAAAGAAAAGGTTGATGACAAGCAAAAAAGGCTTTTGGGGTAGGTAGGGTAACGATATGTCGGCCCCAGTGGTATTCGCCTGGTTGGCAGGTATGGCTTAGCCATGTCTTAGCCAGTTGGTTAGTACAATGTAGGAGTTATGGACCAATCCCCCTCCCCGCTTGGGGAAGGCCACGTCAACCTTCTACCTATCTACCTTCTACCTATCTCTATGTAGCCGGTGTGCCATAGAGCAGGTATTGCGAGCCTCATTCGTCAAATTTACAATACAGAAATCTGTATTTAATCTCTGTATTGAGATAACACCCCCATGAAAACCACACTTGATCTGAATGACGCCCTGCTTGCCAAAGCCAAAGTGTTCGCCGTGCAACAGCAAACCACGCTTACCCGCTTGGTCGAAGACGGACTGAAATTGCGCCTGGAAGCACCCAAAACCCCCACTAAACGGGTACACCTGCCGGTGTATCCGGGTAAAGGCGGATTGGCGCCAGGGGTGGACAGCTTGAGCAATAAGGCCATGTTGGAGGCCATCGAGCATGACGCCTGATGTCAACGTGCTGGTGGCCGCCTCGCGCAGCGACCATCCTCATCACGCCATCGCGCTATCGTGGTTGGAAAAGGCGCTGGCCGACGCTAGCGGTGGCAGCTTGCTGGTGTTGCAGCCGATGGTGATTGCCAGCTTTCTGCGCTTGGTAACACATCCCAGAATATTCGCGCACCCCACACCCCTCGCCCATGCGTTGCATTTTATCGATGCCCTGTTGGATGCCCCCGGCGTGCAACAGGCCACATTGGGTAGCGAGTGGCACAGGCTGCGCCAACTCTGCATGGACCACGCGCTCAGCGCCAACGCTATTCCCGATGCCTGGCTGGCTGCCGCCGCGATACAGCAGGGCGAGGCTGTCGTCAGCTTCGACTCAGATCTCAAACGTCTCTTGCCACGAGGGAAATTTACCCACCTTACGCCAAGCACCAATACGCCAGAGCCCTCAATACGCTAGGGCCCTCAATACGTGGCTCTCGGCCTATTCGTTGCTGTGCAGGGGAATTTGCGACTCGTCTTCGTCGCCGTAGGCGCCCAGATCGCGGTGTTTGGTCAGTTTGGCGGCGTCGTTGCGTTGCGCTTCGAGTTTGGCCAGATAGCTGTCGTTGACATCGCCGGTAACGTAGACACCATCGAATACCGAGCATTCAAATTCCAGCGGCAAGATGCTGCCTTCGGCGCAGGAGGCGATCAGATCCTCCAGGTCTTGGAACAGCAGCCAATCGGCGCCGATCATCTGACGTACTTCTTCGACGGTTTTGCCGTGCGCGATCAACTCGCCTACCGCAGGCATGTCGATGCCATAGACATTGGGGTATTGCACCGGCGGCGAGGCGGAACAGAAATACACTTTGCGCGCGCCCGCTTCGCGCGCCATTTCGATGATCTGCTTGCAGGTGGTGCCGCGCACGATGGAGTCATCCACCAACAGCACGTTTTTATCCTGGAATTCCAGCGGAATGGCGTTGAGCTTTTGCTTGACCGACTTCTTGCGCTGGCTCTGCCCCGGCATGATGAAGGTGCGGCCAATGTAACGGTTTTTGACGAAACCTTCCCGAAACTTGAGGCCCAGCGCGTTGGCCAGTTCCACCGCCGCGGTGCGGCTGGTGTCGGGAATGGGAATAACGACGTCGATGTCGTGCTGGGGGCGTTCGCGCAGAATTTTTTGCGCCAGCTTTTCGCCCATGCGCAGGCGTGATTTGTATACCGACACACCGTCGATCAGCGAATCTGGCCGCGCGAAATACACGTGTTCAAAAATGCAAGAGTGCAGTTTGCTGTCTGGCGCGCAAATTTTGCTCTCAAACGTGCCGTCTTCGCGGATGTAGATCGCCTCGCCTGGCGCCACGTCACGCACCAGTGTAAAGCCCTGCGAATCCAGCGCCACGCTTTCAGAGGCCAGCATGTATTCGCAGCCTTTGCGCGTCTTGCGCTTGCCGAACACCAGCGGGCGAATGCCGTATTTATCGCGGAAGCCGACGATGCCATGGCCCACGACCATCGCCACCACAGCGTAAGCGCCACGGCAGCGGCGGTGCACGGCGCTCACCGCATTGAAGATGTCCTCGGCGGTTGGCGCCATTTTGTGATGATTGAGGCGCTGCAATTCGTGCGCGAACACGTTGAGCAGCACTTCGGAATCCGAATCGGTGTTGAGATGGCGCAGGTCGGCGCGGTAGAGATCCTGGCGCAGGTCATCGACATTGGTGAGATTGCCGTTGTGCGCGATGCTGATGCCGAACGGCGAGTTCACGTACAGCGGCTGCGCCTGCGCAGGGCCACAGCTACCGGCGGTGGGATAACGCACATGGCCGATGCCCATGTGGCCGGTAAGCTGTTTCATGTGGCGGGTGTGGAACACGTCGCGCACCAGGCCGTTGTCTTTACGCAGGTTCACCTTGCCATGGTCGTAGGTCATGATGCCCGCGGCATCCTGCCCACGGTGCTGCAACACGGTGAGGCTGTCGTAAAGCGCCAGGTTGACATTGGACTTACCGACGATTCCGACTATTCCGCACATACGCTTCCGCAATTGATAAAAAACAATTGATAAAAAACAGCGATAAAAAACAACGATAAAACCACGCTTGCGCTAAACCGCCATGGTGGCGGCAGGCGGATGAATCAGCGTTGGGTCGAGCCCGAAGAGTTCACCGAAGTAATCGGCAAGATCCATCAGCTGCGGCACCAGCAGCGAATTCGCATACCACTCGTTGCGGAAGGTATCGACGCGCATCGTCAGCACCACCGCCACCATCACCACCAAAAGACCGCGCAAGAGACCAAACAACATGCCGAGCGCCTTGTCGGCGCCGCCCAGCCCTATCGCGCTGGTCAGCTTGGACAGCATGTTGGTGACGATGCCGCCCACGAACACCCCCAAGACGAACATCAGCGCAAAGCCCGCCACCAATTGCAGCGAGGGCGATGCAATCACACTGGCAAACCAGGGCGCCGCGCGTTCGGCGAAAGCCGCGGCGAAGAAACCTGCCAGCACCCACACGCACAGCGACAAGGCCTCGCGCACGAGGCCGCGCAAGGCCCCCGCGAAACAGGAAATCGCCACGGCGACGATGATAACGATGTCGGCCACGGTCATGCTCATGCGGTGACAACCTCCAGGATACTGGGCTCTAGGATATTGGGCTCTGGGATGCTGAGCAGTGTGCGCATTGGCGTCTCACTGGCCTTCGTTGAGACTGAAGCGGCGCACCAGCCCTTCAAGTTGAAAACGCTTGTTCAATTCGCGCTGCAAGGAATCTGCCTCGGCGCGCGTGAGCACCGGGCCTACGTAGACGCCGGTCAGTGCACCTTGCGCGCTGGCTACGCTTTCGGCGTAGGCTTTGTATTTGGCGTCCAGCAATTGCTTGAGCAGGCGATCCGCGTTGGCGCGCTCGCCAAAGGTGCCCAGACGCACCACCCAGCCTTGCGGCAGGCCCGCGGTGTCGCGCGCGGGAACACGCTCCGGGGTGGGTTTGACTGTGGGGGCGGCGGGGGTGACAACTTTGGTTTCGACAGTTTTTGGCGCTGGCTCGGTCTTGGCTGGCGCTGGAGTCTTGGCCTCTTCGACGAACGGCGGCACCTGCAATTGCGGCACGCTGCCGCTCGCATCGCTGCTATCCGTAACAAGCACGGGACGCTCCGGCTCGGGAATGGTCAGCGCGGCGAGCGCGGGGCGCGGCGGCAGATCAAGCTGCATGGCCGGCGGCGCTACACCCTTGCCGTCGAGCAAGAGCGGAATGAGGATCAGCGCCAGACAAAACAGCACGATGGCGCCGATGAGCCGTTGTTTCAGTGCCTGATTCAAATCAACTCCTTCAAATCAATTCCAGTACGGCTGCCACGGTGAAAAAGGATCCGGTGACGATGAGGGTGTCAGCTGCCGTGGCTTCACGGTGAGCAGCCAGGAACGCTTCCTGCACGCTGGGATGGCAAGTGGCCTCGGCCCCCAGACGGCGCGCGTGATTATATATGATTTCGGCTGGCGCACCGCGCTCTCCGCCCAGCGTCGCGGCATAAATGTGGTCCACGCAGGGCACCAGGTGCGCCAGCACCCCGGCGCTGTCTTTATCACCCAACATGCCCAGCACCAACAGCACGCGCCCTGCCCCCTCCTTGCGAATACGCTCGGTGATGTTGCGCGCCAGATTGGCCGCCGCATGAGGATTGTGCGCGACATCGAGAATCACCTTGCGGCCCTGGTAGTGGCAGCGCTGCAAGCGCCCCGGCACCTGAGCTTGCGCCAGGCCCTGATGTAGCGCGGCGCGCGGTAAATCCGGCGCCAGGAGTTGCAAGGCCTGCACCACGGCGGCAGCGTTATCGAGCGGAAAATCGTTACGCGGCAAGTCACAAAGTTCCAGCGGCTGGCCCGCGGCATCGCGGCCACGCCAGATCCAGGTGCCACCGCGCTCTTCCCAGGCAAAGTGTTCGCCCTGGCAGAGCAGCGTGGTGCCAATGTGTTCCGCTTGCGCGCGCACGCTGCCCGGTACCGCGCGTTCACCGTAGAGCGCAGGCTTGCCTGCGCGGAAAATACCGGCTTTTTCGTAGCCGATGGCCTCGCGGGTAGCGCCCAGCCAATCAACGTGATCGAGCGCCACGTTGGTGAGAATGCACAGCTCAGGTTCAACGATGTTCACCGCATCGAGACGGCCGCCAAGGCCGATTTCCAGCAGGAGATAGTCAGGCCGCGCCTGGGCGAAAAGCTGTAGCGCCGCCAAGGTGCCGTATTCAAAATACGTGAGCGACACCGCCCCGCGCACCGCTTCCACCGCGGCGAAAGCCTGGCACAGCGCCGCATCGCCAACCGCGCTGCCATCGAGCGTGACGCGCTCGTTGTAGCGCAGCAAATGCGGCGAGGTATACGTGCCCACCGAATGCCCCGCCGCGCGCAAGGCGCCCGCCAGCATCGCTACCGTGGAACCCTTGCCGTTGGTGCCGCCGACGATGACGCTGCGGCTATGGCGCAAATCAGGCTGCAAACGCTCGTAAACACGGCGCACGCGGTCGAGCCCCAGATCAATGGTGCTCGGATGTAAATGCTCCAGAACGGCCAGCCACTCGGCCAAACTGCGTTGTGCGGGATCAGCGTGCATACGAAGCGCTGCGGCGCTACGCCTCAGAGGTGGCCAGGCGCGTCGCTCGCGCCGCTCAAAAGTTCGCCAGACACGAGCCGCGCCGGCATGAACTTGTTGACCAGGCCCGCGATGCGCTCGCGCAACTGATGGCGATGCACGATCATGTCGATGGCGCCATGTTCCAGCAGAAATTCGCTGCGCTGGAAGCCTTCGGGCAGGTTTTCGCGCACGGTCTGGCGAATCACATCTTGGCCTGCGAAGCCGATGAAGGCGCGCGGCTCGGCGATGTTGATGTCGCCCAGCATGGCGAGGCTGGCGGACACACCGCCGTATACTGGATCGACAAGTACAGAAATATAGAGCAGGCCCTTTTGCTTCATGCGTTCGAGCGCGGCGGAGGTCTTGGCCATCTGCATCAGCGATACCAAGGCTTCCTGCATTCGCGCGCCGCCACTGGTGGCGAAACACACCAACGGCAGGCTTTGTTCGAGGCAACGATTCACCGCCAAGGTGAACTTCTCGCCCACCACCGAGCCCATGGAACCGCCGATGAAGCCAAATTCAAACGCGGCGACTACCAGCGCCTGGCTCTGCACCTGGCCCTGCATCACGATCAGCGCGTCTTTCTCGCCCGTGGCCTTGGCGGCGGCGGTGAGACGGTCTTTATAGCGCTTGAGATCGCGGAATTTGAGAATGTCGGTGGGTTCGATGTCGGCGCCGATTTCCTCGCGCGCGTCCTTGTCGAGGAAGGCGTCCAGGCGCTGCCGCGCCGAAATGCGCAGGTGGTGATCGCATTTGGGGCAAACTTCCTGGTTGTCGCGCAGGTTGTCGCTGTACAGCACCGCTTCACAAGAGGGGCATTTCTTCCACAGCCCTTCGGGCACGCTGCGGGCCTTGGCGGCGGCATTGGTTTTTACCATCGCTGGCAGAATCTTGTCGATCCATCTGATCATGACAGGTACCTTTGGGTCTTTAGCGGCGTTTTTGCCGCTATTCGTCATTGTGGTGATTTGTTTTTTACTGATCGTTTTTTACTGAACGTTTTTTACTGATCGTTTGTTATAGAATCGTCTGTTATAGAAGTTTCAGCGCGCATCCATGGCGGTGCGCATTGCCGCGATCAGCGCGATCTGCTCGCGCAGTTGCGCTGGCGTGTAGCTTACTTCAGGTTTGAGCAAGGCAATGCGGCTCACCAGCGCGCTGCCCACCACCACCGCGTCCGCCACGCTGGCGATACGCGCGGCGCTCTCGGCATCACGGATGCCAAAGCCAACGCCGATCGGCAGATCGGTATGCGTGCGCAGTAAGGCGAGATTGGCTTGTACCGAAGCAATATCAAGATGCGCCGCGCCAGTAACCCCCTTGAGCGAAACGTAATACACGTAGCCGCTGCTTTCCTTGCAGATGCGTTCCATGCGGCCAGGATCGGTGGTGGGCGCCACCAAAAAGATGGTGTCGAGCCCGGCAGCACGCAATATCGCCTTGGGCTCCTGCGCTTCCTCGGGCGGCAGGTCCACGATCAACACGCCATCGACGCCAGCGCTGAGCGCGGCCTCAGCGAACGCGGCATACCCCATGTGTTCCACCGGGTTCAGATACCCCATCAGCACAATAGGGGTGTTCTGATCGCTGGCGCGAAACTGCTTGACGAGGCCCAGCACGTCTTTAAGCCTGGTATTGCGCGCCAGCGCGCGTTCCACCGCACGCTGAATCACCGGGCCATCGGAGGAAGGATCGCTGAAGGGATAGCCGAGTTCGATGATGTCAGCGCCATGACTCACCAGCGCGTGCATCAAGCCCAGCGTGGTGGGCAAATCGGGATCGCCCGCCGTCAGGTACGGAATCAGGGCTTTGCGGCCAGAGGCGCGCAAGCGGCTAAAAGTGGACTGAATACGACTCATGGATTGCTGCCGCCTGTGGCTCTAAGTTGCTCTATTAAGTTGCTTTATTAAGTTGCTCTACGCTGTTTTTGACTTTTCGTTTTCAAATCTTGATCTGGTCGATGTCGGCGACGGTATGCAGATCCTTGTCGCCGCGGCCGGAAAGGTTCACCACCATCACATGCTCACGCGGCAACAGCGGCGCCGTTTTGATGGCGTAAGCCACGGCATGGCTCGATTCGAGCGCCGGAATTATACCTTCGCTGCGCGTCAAGACACGGAAGGCATCGAGCGCTTCGGCGTCGGTAACTGCGGCGTATTCGGCACGGCCGAGGTCCTTGAGCCAGGAATGCTCGGGGCCGACACCAGGATAATCGAGACCAGCAGACACCGAGTGCGTATCGGCAATCTGGCCATCGTCGTCTGTCATCAGGTATGTGCGGTTGCCGTGCAGCACGCCAGGGTGGCCGGTATTGAGCGTCGCCGCGTGCTTGCCACTGGCCAGGCCAAGACCACCCGCCTCCACGCCGATCATGCGCACCGCGGTATCCGCGATAAAGGGATAGAAGAGGCCAATGGCGTTGGAACCGCCGCCCACGCAGGCCACCAGCGAATCGGGCAAACGGCCAATTTGCGCCAGGCTCTGCGCTTTTGCTTCACGGCCAATCACCGCCTGGAAATCACGCACCAGCATCGGATAAGGATGCGGGCCGGCCACGGTGCCGATGATGTAATAGGTGTTATCGACATGCGTAGCCCAATCGCGCAGCGCTTCATTCATGGCGTCTTTGAGCGTGCGCGAGCCAGAATCCACGCCCACCACGTTGGCGCCCAGCATCTTCATGCGGTAGACATTGGCGCTCTGGCGCTTGATGTCATCGGTGCCCATGAACACATGGCATTCAAGGCCCAGGCGCGCCGCCACCGTGGCGGTGGCCACGCCGTGCTGACCCGCGCCGGTTTCGGCGATGAGGCGGGTTTTGCCCATGGCGCGTGCGAGCAGGGCCTGGCCGATGGTGTTGTTCACCTTGTGCGCGCCGGTGTGATTGAGGTCTTCGCGCTTGAGGTAGATCTGCGCGCCGCCCAGCTTCTGGGTAAGACGCTCGGCGAAATACAGCGGCGAAGGACGGCCCACGTAATGCGCGAGGTCGTAATCGAATTCGGCCCAAAACGCCGGATCCTGCTTGAGGCGCGCGTACTGACGCTTGAGTTCTTCGAGCGCGGGCATCAACGTCTCGCCGACGAAGATGCCGCCATAGGGGCCGAAATGCCCGCGGTTGTCGGGGTAGTCGTAAGTGGAGTGGTCGGAATTGGGGTGGTCGTAACCGGAGTAGTCTTTGATTTCAGACATGGTTGATCTCTTTGATGAATTGCGAAATCCGCTTGGCCGATTTGAGCCCTGGCGCGCTTTCCACGCCCGAACTGACATCCACCGCCCAAGGCCGCACACTGCGGCACGCCGCGGCGACATTCTCCGCATCGAGGCCGCCCGCCAAAATACAGCGCGACCCGCCTTCACGCGCCGCGTTCAAGAGCGTCCAATCGAAACGCTTGCCGCTGCCGCCGTAAAGCTCTTCATGCCAGGCGTCGAACAAATGGCCGCGCGCCGTGGCATAGCGCGCCTGGAACGCCAGCAAATCCGTCGTGGGCCGCACCCGCACCGCTTTCAGGTAAGGCCGCGCGAAACTCTCGCAGAATTCAGGCGGCTCATCGCCATGAAATTGCAGCAAATCCACGGGCAGCGCCTCGAGCGTTGCCTCCACCTCAGCGCGCAGCGGATTGACGAACAAACCCACCACGCTGACAAACGGCGGCAAAGCCGCCACGATGGCGCGCGCCCGTTCCACATTCACCACACGCGGGCTCGGCGCATAAAACACCAGGCCAATGGCATCGGCGCCAGCCTCAGCCGCCGCGCGCGCGTCATCGACACGGGTAAGACCGCAAATTTTGACTCTGATTCGGGAATGGGAGGGCACAGACAAGCTCAAAGGCCAAAGCGCGCGGATTCTAGCAAAAGCCTGGCCTCACGCCTATTGAGCCTCGGATGACGCGCAAGGCCGCGGAGCGGCGACAGGTGTCCAACTCGCTTGCCTCGTAGTAATCATTCGATTACAGTAAAGCACATGCACACAATTCAACGCCACCCTTTTTTCGCCGACTGGCTTGATGATTTGAAAGACAAGCGGACTCGCGCCCGCCTGATTCGTCGTCTGGAAAAGGCCGAGAAGGGCAACCTGGGTGACGTGGAGCCCGTTGGCGAAAATGTGTCTGAAATGCGCGAACACTTTGGCCCTGGCTGGCGCATGTATTTCACCCAGCGCGGGGCAGCGCTGATCGTCATGCTGGGTGGTGGTGACAAGTCCACACAGAAACAAGACATCAAGGCCGCTATCACGTTGAGTAAAACCCTGGAGGACTAAGCTATGAACAAAAAAATCAAGATTGCCGACTTGCCGGTATTCGATGCTGCCGAACACCTGAAAGACGAGGCGGACATTGCTGAATATCTCACCGTCGTTCTGGAAGAAAACGACCCCGCCGCACTGGCTGAAGCCCTGGGCACAGTAGCCCGTGCGCGCGGTATGGCGGTTGTGGCCGAAGCCTCTGGCATTACCCGTGAGGCGTTGTACAAGGCGTTGCGTCCTGGCAGCCAGCCGCGCTTCGAGACAATTCAGCGTGTATGTAGCGCGCTTGGCGTACGCTTGGCCGCTGTTGCCGTGGTTTGAGATAGCGATACTCATCACCCTCCCTCGCCTAAATGTTGTTGTTCACCCCCTACTCTCCTGAGCCGAAATAAAGCGCATCGTTCAGTGTCCTGATATCGGGCGACTACATCAAGGCCAGAGAGCGGTTGATTGTGAAACAGGTAGATCTGAAAAGAGACAGCGCTGTTTCATTAATTTACAAAGCACCCTAAAAGGAGTTTAATACCAAAAAATCTAGCTAATACCTCTTTTTAGATACTTTATGAAACCTTCAGAACTGAGCCCTGCCGCTCTCTGCGCGCAGTTGGGAGAACGCATCAAGCGCGCCCGCCTGAACCAGAACCTCGCGCAGAAGGACATCGCCGAACAGGCCGGGCTTTCAGTCAAGGCCGTGCAATCGGTTGAAAGCGGAACCGCCACCCTGCTTTCCACCGTGGCCGTGTTGCAGGCGCTCGATCTCGCCGATCACCTGCAACTGCTGTTGCCCGAACCCGCGCTTTCGCCGCGGCAACTCGTCAAACTCAAGGGCAAAGAACGCCGCCGCGCCAGCGGCTCGCGCAGTACCCCAGAGGATGCTCCCGCAAACACAGCAAGCACCTGGTAAAAACCGCACTCTCCGCTGCAACGTGCCGCGTCAACATGAGCACCCATATGAGTACCAGTGACTAACCAAGGCCCGTGTACAACGTGATGAAAAACGCGATGAAAGAAGCCATCGAAGTCACCTATCTTGGGCGTGAATGCGGAGCCTTGAGCTACGACAGCGAGAGCCAGCTTGGCGCCTTCGAATACGCGCCCTCTTTTCGTGCCAATGGTCTTGAATTAGCGCCGCTCACCCTGCCGCTTGGCGAACGCATCTACACCTTTCCCACGCTCGATTTCAGCGCCTTTCGTGGCTTGCCGGGCCTGGTGGCGGATTCGCTGCCCGACGACTTCGGCAACGCCGTGCTCGATGCCTGGGTCGCGCGGCAAGGCCAGCAAGTGGCTGACATCACGCCGCTGCAACGGCTGCAATACATTGGCGAGCGCGGCATGGGCGCGCTGGGTTTTCGCCCTGCTACGCGGCTGCGCAAACTCAACGCCAGCCAGAACGTCGCCCTCGACGCGCTGGTACACATCGCGCAAGACGTGCTGGATCAGCGCCGCGATTTCAAGCTGCATCTCGGCAGCGCGGGCACAGAAGACACCGACGCCATGCTCGCCCTGCTCTCGGTGGGCAGCAGCGCTGGCGGCGCACGCGCCAAGGCAGTGCTGGCCTTCAATCAGGATTTCACCATGGTGCGTTCCGGGCAGGTGAACGTACCGCCAGGTTTCACGCACTACCTGCTCAAGTTCGACGGCGTTACCGAACATCGCCGTAACCAGGAAACCTTCGGCGACCCACTCGGTTACAGCACCATGGAATACGTATATGCGCTGATGGCGCGCAACGCTGGCATCCACATGATGCCCTGCCGTCTGCTCGATGAAGGCCGGCGCCGGCACTTTTTGACCAAACGGTTTGACCGCGACGGCAATCAGCGCATCCACATGCTGACGCTCAACGGCCTCGCACACCTCAGCTACCGGCAGCCTGGTTCCTCTTCCTATGAAGCCTTGTTCGCCGTGGCGCGGCGCCTGCATCTGGGCGCGGCTGAAGCCGAGCAGTTATTCCGCCGCATGGCATTCAACGTGGTGGCACGCAACCACGACGACCACGCCAAAAACACCGCCTTTCTGATGGGCGGCCAAGGCCGCTGGACACTGGCCCCCGCCTATGATTTGGCCTACAGCTACAAACCGGGCAGCGCGTGGGTGAACGCGCACTGGATGCAGCTCAACGGCAAGCGCGAGGACTTCACGCGCGCCGACTTCCATGGGCTCGAAAAACTCAGCCCCTTGTTTTCACGGCCTTGGATCGACCGCGTGCTGGATGAAGTCACCAGCGCCGTAGCGCGCTGGCCTGTGTTGGCGAAAGAATACGAAGTACCCTCCACGCTGGCGCGGGCGATCACGGACAACCTGCGCTTGAAGCTGTGAGTGGGCTTTTCTAAAATTGCGCGTTTTCCCCCCTACTTTCTCCTACTCAACTTCCCCCTACTCAACGGCAGCCACCCGATGAATCTGAAACAAACGCTGGAAACCGCCATCGCCCATGCCTTGAACCAGGTGAGCGGGCGCAGCGGCTGTCAGGCGCTGGTGACGCCCGCCAAAAACCCGCAGTTTGGCGACTACCAGGCCAACGGCGTGATGGCATTGGCCAAACAGCTTGGCCGCAATCCGCGCGAGTTGGGCGCGGCGGTGCTGGCGGAATTTCAGCGCGATCCGCTCGCGGCGCAGCTTGCCGACAAGCTGGAACTGGCCGGGCCGGGCTTCATCAACATTGTGCTGAAGCCGGAGTTTTTGAGCGCCGCGCTCAATGCCCTGCATGGCGAACGCCTGGTCGCCACCACCAGCGCACCTGAGCACGTCGTCATCGACTATTCCGGGATCAATCTGGCCAAGGAAATGCACGTGGGCCATCTGCGCAGCACCATCATCGGCGACGCCATTGCGCGCACGCTCGATTATCTGGGCTATGCGCCGATCCGCCAGAATCACTTCGGTGATTGGGGGACGCAATTCGGCATGTTGATTGCCTACATGCAGGAACTGCCGCAAGGCAACAACCTCAGCGCCGACCTCGCCGACCTCGAAAGTTTCTACCGCGCCGCCAAACGCCGTTTCGACGCCGACCCCGCCTTCGCCGATCTGGCGCGCGCCAATGTGGTGAAGCTGCAAGCGGGCGACGCTGATTGCCTGCTGCTGTGGCGCCGCTTCATCGACATTTCCATCGCGCATTGCCAGGCGCTCTACGACAAGCTCGGCATTACGCTCAACAGCGCACACGTAAAGCCTGAGAGTTTTTATAACGATCGTTTGAAATCGGTGCTGGACGCGCTTAAGGTGCAAGGTTTGCTCACCGAATCCGACGGCGCGCAGTGTGTTTTTCTCGACGAGTTCAAGAACAAAGAAGGCGACATCACTCCGGTGATCGTGCAAAAAACCGACGGTGGTTATCTTTATGCCACCACCGATCTCGCCGCCATCGCTTACCGTTGCCAAGAGCTGCACGCCAAGCGTGTGTTGTATGTGGTGGATGCGCGGCAAAGCCTGCACCTTGCGCAAGTGTTCGCGGTGGCGCGCAAGGCGGGTTTCGCCACGCCCGAGTGCCAGCTCGAACACCTGTCCTTCGGCACCATGATGGGCAAGGACGGCAAACCGTTCAAAACCCGCAGCGGCGACACCATCAAGCTGGTGGATCTGTGCAACGAAAGCTGTGAGCGCGCTTATACACTGGTGAAGGAAAAAAACCCGGATCTCAGTGACGAGCAGCACCGGCAAATCGCCACCACCGTGGGCATCGCCGCAGTGAAATACTCAGATCTCAGCAAAAATCGCAACAGCGATTACCTGTTCGACTGGGACACCATGCTCTCCTTCGAAGGCAATACCGCGCCCTACCTGCTCTACGCCTACGCCCGCATCCGCAGCATCTTCCGCCGCGCCGAATGCGATGTTGACGCGCGCTATGCCATCACCGTGGCGCAAGTCGAAGAAAAGGCGCTGGCGCTGAAGCTGCTGCAATTCACCGAAACCGTGGAAACGCTGGCGAGCGATTGCCTGCCCAACCAACTCTGTCTCTACCTCTACGAACTGGCCGGGCACTTCATGAAGTTTTACGAAGCCTGCCCGGTGCTGAAGGCGCAAGACAGCGCGCGCGAATCACGCCTGGGCCTCTGCCAACTCACCGCGCGCACGCTGCAACAGGGTTTGGCACTGCTCGGTATAGAAACCCTGGAGCAGATGTAAGGCCAGCAGCGCACCACAGCGGGAATGTGGTGCGCGTGGCGCCCTTACTTCTTCAGCAGTTTCCCCAGCCAGATCAAAACGCAGGCCCCCAAAAAGCCCGCGATCAACTGCCCCAGCAGTCCCCCGAAGCCTATGCCGATTAGCCCCAGCAGGAACCGGGCCACCACCGCGCCCACGATACCCAGCACGATGTTGACGATGATGCCGTGCTTCGACCCCATGACCCGCTCGGCCAGCCAGCCCGCCACCCCGCCAATCACGATCAACGCAATCCAACCAATCGCTTGCCCTTCCATAACCTACCTCTCATTTGGTTTGTCATTTGGTTTGTGGGTCGTCCTGAAATCGGACGCCCGGGAAAATACCTGAACTGCGCCGTAAAGCCTACTGTTGCGAGGCCACAAAACACAGAGAAAGCGCGGTTTGCCACTGCCCCGTAGCATTGCCCAGACAGCAAGGAGCATTGCCCCAGACAGCAAGGAGTGGGCAAGAGGCTAATCTTGTATAATGCCGCGCCTTCATAAACCGCTATTTCATGAACTGCTATCCCGGCGCCGTTTTTGCTATGCACGCCGGGCCTGCCACTCACCCCCTTGACCCCTTGATTGGATGACGTATGTCTGAACAAAGCACGATCATTTACACCCAAACCGACGAAGCGCCCGCCCTCGCCACGTATTCGCTGTTGCCGATCGTGCAAGCGTTTACCGCAAGTTCCGGCATTCGCGTCACCACGCGCGACATCTCGCTCGCTGGCCGCATCGTGGCCGTGTTTCCCGATTTCCTGAGCGAAGCGCAGCGCCAACCCGACGCTCTGGCTGAACTGGGCCGCCTCGCCACCCAAGCGGATGCCAACATCATCAAGCTGCCGAACATCAGCGCCTCGATGCCGCAGTTGCTCGCCGCCATCAAGGAATTGCAAGCCAAGGGCTACCCACTGCCCGATTACCCGGAAAATCCGCAAACGCCGCAAGAACAAGTCATCAAAGGCCGCTACGACAAAGTGAAAGGCAGCGCTGTCAACCCGGTGCTGCGCGAAGGCAACTCCGACCGCCGCGCGCCCGGCGCGGTAAAACAGTACGCGCGCAAGCATCCGCATTCGATGGGCAAATGGACCGCTGATTCCACCACGCACGTGGCGCATATGCAAAGCGGCGATTTCTTCGGCTCCGAGATTTCCCGCACCCTGGATAAAGCCGACACCTTCCGCATCGAATTCGCCGCCGCCGATGGCCAAATCACCGAACTGCGCAAGGCTGCGCCGCTCTTGGCCGGTGAAGTCATCGATTCCTGCGTGATGAGCGCCAGCGCGCTGCGCCACTTCTACGCCACGCAAATGCAGGATGCCAAGGCCAACAACCTGCTGCTATCCGTGCACCTGAAAGCCACCATGATGAAGGTCTCCGACCCCATTCTGTTCGGCCACGCCGTTTCTGTTTATTTTGATGATGTGTTCCAAAAACATGCCGCCACCTTCAAGGCCCTGGGCGTCAACCCCAACAACGGCTGGGGCACGGTGCTGGCGCAGATCGCCACGCTGCCGCAAGACAAGCGCGCCGAAATCGAGGCCGAAATCGCCGCCTGCACCGCCAAGCGGCCACCCTTGGCCATGGTGAACTCCGACAAAGGCATCACCAACCTGCACGTGCCAAGCGACGTCATCATCGACGCCTCCATGCCCGCTGCCATCCGCGCCTCTGGCCGCATGTACGGCGCCGACGGCAAGCTGTACGACACCAAGGCGCTCATTCCCGACCGCTGCTACGCCGGCGTGTACCAGGCCGTGATCGACTTCTGCAAACACAACGGCGCCTTCGATCCGCGCACCATGGGCACCGTGCCCAATGTGGGCCTGATGGCACAGGCCGCCGAAGAATACGGCTCGCACGACAAAACTTTTGAGATCAACGCCAAGGGCAGCGTGCGTGTGGTGAATGGCGCAGGCGAAATCCTGCTGCAAAACGCGGTGGAAACCGGCGACATCTGGCGCATGTGCCAGGCCAAGGACGCCCCGATCCAGGATTGGGTGAAACTGGCGGTGAACCGCGCGCGTCTGTCCAACACACCCGCCGTGTTCTGGCTCGACCCCGCCCGCGCCCACGACCGCGAACTCATCAAGAAAGTGCAGCACTACCTGCCCCAGCACGATACCAGTGGCCTCGACATCCGCATCCTGCCGCCGGTGGAAGCCACCTTGCTCTCTTGCCAGCGCCTCAAGGAAGGCAAAGACACCATCTCCGTCACCGGCAACGTATTGCGCGATTATTTGACCGATTTGTTCCCCATTCTCGAAGTGGGCACCAGCGCCAAGATGCTATCCATCGTGCCACTGATGAACGGCGGCGGCATGTTTGAAACCGGCGCTGGCGGTTCCGCGCCGAAACACGTGCAGCAGTTTCTTGAAGAAAACCATCTGCGCTGGGATTCGCTCGGCGAGTTTCTGGCGCTGGCGGCCTCGCTGGAGCATTTGGCCAATGTCAGTGGCAATGAAAAAGCTCGCGTGCTGTCGGAAACGCTCGACGCCGCCACCGGCCTTTTCCTCGACACCGACAAATCACCGCAGCGCGACGTGGGCGAACTCGACAACCGCGGCAGCCACTTCTACCTGGCGCTCTATTGGGCCGAAGCGCTCGCCGCGCAGAGCAAAGACACGCAACTGCAAGCCAGCTTCAAACCTGTGGCCAAGGCGCTGCGCGAGGCGGAAACCACCATCGTCAACGAATTGAACTCGGCGCAAGGCACTACCGTAGACATCGCAGGCTACTACAGCCCCGACGCCGCACTGTGCGCCAAGGCGATGCGCCCGAGCGCCACGTTCAATGGGATTTTGGCTGCTCTGTGATTGGCTATCCTTTCCAAGCCCTCTCCCCAACCCCTCTCCCGCAAGCGGGCGAAGGGCTAAGTGCAATGCTGGTCACTTGAACTTGCGTCCCGGAACCAATAGACCGATGAGGGTTGATCTGGGCGGAAAATTTTCCGCCCCTACAGGCAATCGCTTGCGGGAGAGAGCCGTTTTTTTGTGAAACGAACCGACACTATGCTGCGCGCTCTCCGCCCTCACGCAAAAACGAAATCTGTGTAATCAAGGCTGGCTACCTGAACGCCCAAGAGCACCAGCTTATAGTTCGCATCCAAGGCAATGACCGCATCAGCGCCGGACTGCGCGGCGTAGGTGTCTTTCGCCGCTGCGAAAGTGTCAGCGTTTATATCAAAGGAGAAGACGGAGAAATCGATCAGATCTTGATTATGCGTGAAATCGACAATGTAATCGGTAAACGCACCAAGGTCATCGGGCGTGAAGACGAATCTGTCGTTGCCCGCGCCGCCGCTCAACCTATCGTTACCAGCGCCGCCATTGAGCACATCATCGCCCTCGTCGCCGCTCAACCTATCGTTGCCAGCGCCGCCATTGAGCACATCATTGCCAGCGCCACCGCGCAACACATCGTCACCAGCGCTGCCGGTAATCTGGTCATCGCCACCGTTGCCATTGAAGTAAGCCAAGTTGATCACTTTCTCAAAGCCAGCCAGGGACACCACCTCATTCCCCTCACTGCCCTCGACGCCATAACCACGACCATCGAGGATCTCGACCCCCACTAAGCTAAGGACACCCAGATTCGTCACCGTAGCAATCAAAGCCAAGGTATCGATTCCCGCCCCGCCGTCTATCACGTCGCCAAGCAAATCGTTGCCACCAATCTCGATGATGTCATTGCCATCGCCGCCAAACAGCCTGTCGCCGCCGAGGCCGCCTCGGAGAATGTCGTTACCAGCGCCGCCGCGCAACTCGTTCGCAGCGTCGTTGCCTATGAGAATGTCGTTTCCCGTTCCGCCGTAGGCGTTCTCGATCAAGGAACGCACATCTGCGTTATACAAATAACTGTTATAGACATTGGCTGAAGCCGTATGTTGGCCTCTTCCATCAAGGTCGACAAGCTGCGAGATCGAGAACAAGGACCCGGCGCCAGGATTGAGGTTGATATTCAAATCCGTGGTGTAATTCGACAAATCATAGGTATCAATGCCGCCGCCATCCCAGATCGTTTGAAAAATACGGTTGGCCCCCGGCGTAAATTGCACGACGCCATTGATAAGGCTCTCCCCGGTACGTGGATTCCAGCTATAAACAGTATCTTCATTGTGCGTCGAGTAGTTCGCGCCGTATAAGGTCTGCAAGGCAAGGATGTCGTTGGCCATGTAAGTCGCCGGGAATCCGTAAGCCTCGTTTCTGTAGCCATCAACAGTTGCCCCCTCATAGGCACGATAGCTCATCACGGAATATGCCAACTGATCGAGCGAGGCCGGCAACAAAACCTCTATGCGTGTGCTCGCTTCATGAGGATGTTTCAGCCCAAGCGCATGTCCAAATTCATGCAACGCCGTTGCAAACGCATAACTTCCCACCGCTGCCTTGGAAAAGTCACGCCCCGTTCCCAGCCAGATATCCCCTCCCACTTCTGTATTATTTGGCACATACGTGTAAGCGGTCTTCCCGGCTAAGGAGGATTGCGCCGCCATGATGTCGGCATGACCTGTACCAAAATTCTGGAATTTTGCGTTGGTATATTGCATGACCAAATTGACGGCATAATCAATAGCCAGGCGAAACTCACTTGGCGCTGGGGCAAAATTCGTCGTTGGTTCGCTCCGGTTCGCGGGATATAAATAAAAATTTGGAGAGTCGGGAAAACTGTAGGTAATGACACCGTTCCATTTAACCCCCTCCAGCAAGCCATCAACCTCTGGCTTTCCCGTTTGGTTCGCTATAACAACTATAGCCATCGCCTTTCCTCTCTATGCGCGGTTTAAGACGTTTTACTGCGGCTTTCTGAACACCAATACCGTTTGATCCGTGCTGCCGCGCGTGCCGGGGGCGAACACCATTTTGGACTTATCGTCCGCGGGGTTGGCCAAAAGATCGCTGTCTTGCGCCAACTCGAAACCGGCGGCGGTGACTTCCTGCAAGATCACTTCCTTGCCGATGCGATGAATGGTGCCGGAATCGCGCCAGCCGGAACCGTCCTCAGCGCGGTGATCAACCACGAAATACACACCGCCAGGCTTGAGCGCGGCGAAGATCTTGGCGTTCAGCGCGGCAGGGTCCACGTCCTGCGACTTCAGATCATGGTAGTAAAGAATGTTGTACACGGCATCGAGATTGGGCGCGAACGCGATGTCGTTGTAGTGCACGTTGGTGTAGTGGCTGTTGGGATGCGCGGCGGCGAAGGCTTGGCCAGCAGCGATGGCTCCGAAGCGTTCCATATAGGGCATGTCGTACATGTCGAGTTGGCCTTGCGGGCCCAGCGCGGCGGACAAAATCGTGCTGTAGTAGAGGCCCATCGCGGTAATCTCCGCAATATGAGCGCCTTCGCCAAGGCCCGCCACCATCAGCGTTTCCGCTGGCTTGCGCGCGGCGTCGCGCACGGTCATTTCTTCAGTGCGATCGGCAGCGGCGATGCCGCGCGCGATGTGCGCGGGGGTATTGGCGGGCACGGTGTAGCTTTGCGCGAAACTCCAGGGCGCAAGCAAGAGCGTGGCGCTGAGCGTGAGCGCGTGGCGGAATTTCGTCATTGCAAACATTGGCATGGGGCTGATCTCCGATGGTAGGGCTGGTGATTGTAGCCAGAGCCTCCTCAGCCCACAACGCAAGGGCCCACAACGCACGAGGGCGGCACCAGGCCGCCCTCGGCGCCCCTCTGATCGCTATTGCCCCTGACCCTCAGCGGCTCAGATCCAGCAACAGACGATTGAGTGTACCGATGTAAGCGGCGGGATTGTCGAGTTGACGTCCTTCCGCGAGGCAGGCTTGGTCGAACAGGATGATGGCCAAGTCCACGAAGCGCGCTTCATCGGCTTCCTGATCCAGTTTGCGCGCCAAGGGATGCGCGACATTGATCTCGAAGATCGGTTTGCTTTCGGGCACTTTCTGGCCTGCGGCTTCCATGATGCGGCGCATCTGGTTGCCCATGTCGTACTCTCCTACCGCCAGGCACGCAGGCGAATCGGTCAGCCGGTGCGTGGGGCGTACCTCGCTCACGCGCTCGCCGAGCGCGGCTTTGAGGCGGTCGAGGAAAGGCTTGGCCTGCTCGTCTTCGACCTTCTGCTGCTCTTTTTCTTCCGGCGTGTCGAGTGTGCCCAGATCGAGTTCGCCCTTGGTGATATCTTGCAGAGGCTTGCCGTCGAAGTCGCCCATATGGCTCACCAGCCATTCATCGACGCGATCGGACAGCAGCAACACTTCGATGCCTTTCTTGCGGAACACTTCCAAATGCGGGCTGTGACTGACGGTGTTGTAGCTGTCGCCTGCGATGTAGTAGAGGTTTTTTTGCCCTTCCTTCATGCGGCTCACATAGTCGTCCAGCGACTGATTCTGCGTGGCCACAGCGGTGTGCGTGGTGGCGAACAGCAGCAGCTTGGCGATCTTGTCCTTGTTCGCGTGATCTTCGGAGGGGCCTTCCTTGAGCACGTTGCCAAATTCGTTCCAAAATTCCTGGTACTTTTCCGGCTCCTTCTTCTTGAGCTTGTCCAGCATGTCGAGTGCACGCTTGGTAAGCGCGCTTTTCATGGATTCGACCGTGGGATCCTGCTGCAAAATTTCGCGGCTGACGTTGAGCGAGATGTCGTTGGAGTCCACCACGCCCTTGATGAAGCGCAGGTAGAGCGGCAGAAACTGCTCGGCGTCATCCATGATGAAAATGCGCTGCACGTAGAGTTTGAGGCCGCGCGCGCCATCGCGGTTCCAAAGATCAAAGGGCGCGCGCTTGGGCAGGTAGAGCAACGACGTATATTCGAGCTTGCCTTCGACCTTGTTGTGGCTCCACTCGAGCGGCTCGGAAAAATCGTGGCTGACGTGTTTATAGAATTCCTGGTATTCGGCATCGCTGACCTCGCCGCGCGGGCGGGTCCACAGCGCCTTGGCGGAATTCACCGCTTCGTACTCAGTGGGCTTGGTGGCAGCGTCTTCGCCGAATTGCTGCTTCAGCATCATCACCGGCAGCGAGATGTGATCAGCGTATTTTTTGACGATGCCGCGCAGGCGGTAAACATCGGCAAAGCCTTGCTCGTCCGCTTTCAGGTGCAGCACCACCGAAGTGCCGCGCTCGGCGCGTTCGAGGTTTTCCACGCTGAAATCAGCTTCGCCGGTGGATTCCCAATGCACACCCTGCTCCGCTGGCGTGCCCGCCTTGCGCGTGAACACCTCGACGCGATCGCTGACGATGAAGGCCGAGTAAAAGCCAACGCCGAACTGCCCGATGAGTTGCGAATCTTTTTTCTGATCGCCAGTAAGCGTCTTGAGAAACTGCGCGGTGCCGGATTTGGCGATGGTGCCAAGGTTTTCGATAACCTCGTCGTGGCTCATGCCGATGCCGTTGTCGGTAATCGTGATGGTCTTGTGTTCGGTATCGACTTCCACCGTGATCTTCAGATCAGGATCGCCTTCATAGAGCGCGCCATCGCCGAGCGCTAGAAAGCGCAGTTTGTCGGCGGCGTCGGAAGCGTTGGAGATCAGCTCGCGCAAGAAAATTTCCTTGTTGCTGTACAAGGAATGAATCATCAAATGCAGCAGTTGTTTGGCTTCGGTTTGAAATCCCAGCGTTTGTTTTTCAGCGGCTCCCATGGTGGCTCTGGCTCCTGGCGTTGTTGTATCGGTATATGTTGAGAATGCAGCCTTAAATGGGGCAGGCCCGGAGAATTTCAAGCGGAGAATCTTGATCCGTGCCGTCAGTTTGTCCAACATCGCGCCACGCAGTTCCCTGTGTCTCAGCGATCAAGAACCAAAATTATGCAGAACAGAACGCACCAGGCCAAAGCGCCCAACGCGGCGGCAGTGCTTTATACCGAAAGCGTGGCCGCCTACCAAAAAGGCGACTACCGCACGGCACAAGCCCGCTGCCAAGCGTTGCTGGCCACCCAGCCAAACCATGCCCGCGCTTGGCATCTCTTGGGTATCTGCTGCATGACGACGCAGCACTACGTGGAGGCAGAAGGCTATATTCGCCGGGCCTTGGCGCTGCAACATGACGCCGAGAGCTACACCAATCTTGGCATCACGCTGGTGCAACTCAAACGCGCCGATGAGGCCATCGCCGCCTATCGCGCCAGCCTTGCGCTCAACCCGAACAACGCCAAGTCCTGTTCCAATCTGGCCAACCTGCTCCACCGCCGCTGGGAACGCCAAGAAGCCGAGGCGCTCTATCGCCAGGCGATTGCTCTTGAACCCAACTATGCGACCGCGCTCGCCAATCTCGCTACCTTGCTGGTGAATCGCCGCGCCTATGCAGAAGCCGAAGCGCTATTGCGCCGCTGCCTGGCCTTGGCGCCAAGCCACCTCAATGCCGCCAGAACCCTGGCGACGCTACTGGAAAAAAGCGAACGCTCGGTTGAAGCGGCCCTGTTTCATGAGCGCGGCCGCCAATGGGGCGCGCTGGGCGCCAATCTGCGCAAACGCGCCGCCTGGCAGCACCTGGCAGCAGTCGATGCCGCGCATATCGCAGACCTCGAAGCTGAACACAACACACCCGAAGGGCCGTGGCCGCTGTTGAATATACCGGCACTGACGCCGATGCTGCTCAAGCAGGCATCGCGTCTTTTCGCGGAAGAAGAATGCGGCGAAGCACTGGCGCTGGCGCCGCTGGTCAATGCCGCGCCGGCGCATCAGGGCCCGCTCAAAATCGGCTATCTCTCGGCTGATTTCTATGACCACGCCACCATGCACCTCCTGGCCGGGGTGCTGGAGGCGCACGACCCTGCCAAGGTGGACGTGCATTTGCTGTCGATCACGGCCTCCTCAACCAAAGACAGCAACCGTTATGCGCCGCGCCTCAGCGCCCTTGCGGCGGCCTGGCACGATCTGTCGGCAGACACCGACGCGCAAGCCTCCGCACGCATTGCCGCAATCGCCCCGCATCTGCTGATTGATTTGAAGGGCTACACGACAGACGCCCGGCCCAACATCCTCGCGCGGCGCCCCGCCGCGCTCATCGTCTCCTGGCTCGGCTATCCTGGTACGCTCGGTCATGAACGGCTGGCCGATTACCTCATCGGCGACCCCGTGGTGACGCCCCTCGAACACACAGCGCATTTCAGCGAAACGCTGGCGCTGCTGCCGCACTGCTACCAACCCAACGACCGCTCGCGTCCACGCCAGCCGCCGCCCAGCCGTAGCGACGCAGGGCTACCAGAAACGGGTTTGGTATTTTGCTGCTTCAATCAATTCATCAAGATCAACCCCAGCACTTTCGACCTCTGGTGCCGCCTGCTGGCAGCGATCCCCGGCAGCGTGCTGTGGCTCCTCGACCCACAAATCGACGGTGAAGAAGCCAAGGCCAACCTGAAACGCGAGGCGGAACAGCGTGGCATTGCCAGCGATCGGCTCATCTTCGCCGCACGCAAACCGCAGGCGGCGCACCTGGCACGGCTGCAACTGGCAGACCTGGCGCTCGACACCTTCCCCTGCAACTCGCACACCACCGCCTCCGACGCGCTCTGGGCAGGCGTGCCGCTGGTGACGCGGATCGGCGACACCTTTGCCAGCCGCGTGGCCGCCAGCCTGCTGACGACGCACGGCTGCGCCGATCTGGTTGTGGCCACGGATGCAGCGTATTTCAAGCTGGTGCTGGCGCTGGCGCGCGCGCCTGAAAAACTGCAAGCGCTACGCGAGCGCTTGGCGGCAGCGCGCCTGAACACGCCTCTGTTTGATACAACTCGTTTTACCCGCGATCTGGAACGGTTATATGAGAATATCTGGCAACAGCGTGAAGTACCGCGTCATGAACGTAGGCCGATTGTGCTGAGGCCCGGCGGGTTGGCGTGAAGGTTTTCTGAAATAGCGACATGCAAGAAACTGATAACAGGCTGGATTGACCACCATTCAATTGATGCACAACTAGCAAGAATCAGCAACGACACAGGGGTTTCCTGCAATAGCACCTCCAGCGACATTGGAGTCTCCCCTTCATAAAAAATCATGGCGCCAAAATCATGGGCCAACGCACAACTGACGATCATGACGGCGGCAGAGTCTTTCATGCTGCTATGGAAAACCATATTCAGACAAAAATCCTTATTGCTGATTGCGCTTATAGTTGACACCCCAGTAAATCGGACAGACACGCCCAGGACCAACACCCCTGAAAGAGGCAAT
This sequence comes from Pseudomonadales bacterium, assembly GCA_031260485.1. GTDB lineage: Bacteria > Pseudomonadota > Gammaproteobacteria > Pseudomonadales > Pseudohongiellaceae > CAILUG01. The sequence goes on from JAIRJU010000311.1 coordinate 24,263, forward strand.
CAACGATGGCCTACACAGGCACTGTGATCGTGCTGGACAACGCCAGTTTCCACAAGTCAATGAGCACGCGCGCGTTGGTCGAGCAAGCGAGTTGTGAGTTGCTGTATCTCTCGCCTTACAGTCCCGATTTGGATCCGATTGAAAAGCGTTGGGCCAATCTCAAGCGCTTGTGGCGCAAGGTCGGCGGACCGTTGGAGGATTTGATTGCGATGTCTGATTATTAGGGCGGACCACTATAGAGCAGTGTCACCACCCTATTGCACCGCATAGCGCGCCAACAACTGCGGCCACGCGGCCACCACATCATCCACCAGCTTCACAAACGCACGGAGTTCCGTTTGCTGCCGCGCCTTGTCCGCGTTTTCCTGGCTGCCCCAGGAGGTAGAAGACACCTCTTCACGCTCGGTGTTTTCGTAAGCGGAATAGAGATAGCCCGTCCGCGTATCGATGAGAAGCGCGGAAACCGTCGTCATGGCCGTTATCTTGCGTGTGGGCGACAGCCCCAGCGTGATGACTGTCAACGGCACAGACGAGTCGTTATCCAGAAACTTCGTCTCGAAGGTGTAGACGAACAGCAAATCCGCATGAAGCTGCGCCGCACAAGCACGCAAATCATTCAGGTCGTTCAAGGTCTGCGGCAGCAGCAGCCGGTTGAGCCCGATGATCCCTTCCACCTGTGGCAGCATGGCGATGCGTGCAAACTGCGCATCTTCGCCAAGCTCCCGCGTCGTAATCACAGCATATTTGCCGCTGCCATATACAGCGCCGGTTCTGCGCGTATTGTAATTTTCGTAACCCGCGCCCTGAATTCGCGCTGCGGCAATCCCCGCCGGAAACGGCTTGGATGGCGCCGTATCAAAACCGGCCTGGATCGTTGGCGGCGCCAGCGCCTGCAAATCGGCCTTCGGCCCTGGCGCGATATAAGAGGCACAGCTTGCCAGCGTTACGATGAGCAATAGGCTGATGATGCGGGTAAGGGGATGATGGCGGAGCATGATCCATGCCTCGTTTAATAAGTATTTGAATTGTTATGTTTTGTCATTCTTCAGAAAAATTGTTCTATTCTGAATTTTGAATGAACATCCCGATTGATTTATCAATCTTCAGTTTTTGCCAATTCAATAACTTCAGGGGTTTCTTGTAATAGCATTTCTAGCGACATTGGTGTCTCCCCTTCATAAAAAATCACGGCGCCAAAGTCATGGGCTAACGCACAACTGACAATCATGACAGCGGCACAGTCTTTCATGCTGCTATGGAAGACCATATTCAGGCAAAAATCATGATTGCCGATTGCACTTAAAAGCTCATCGTTGTCGCCGATAACATCCGATGTTGGACCACTGTATAGCTCAAAACCGATGTCTGACACACCATAGAACACACAGGGTATAAAACCAGCGTCGCTTAGAAGATCAAGCGCAGGATAGAGCTGAAGATCAAAACCAAGCGCGTCAATGGATGCTTGCAAGGATGCGCGGATGGGAACCCTGGATTTTTCCAGAAATGCGAATTGTGTATTGGACATGAGGTATCCTTTTTAGTCTGGCGTGATAATGAGTTCAAACACCGAAGGGGCCAGTTTGAGTAAGCGCCCCATTCTTCACCACCCACCGCGCCCACTCTATAGGCGCGTTATCGTCATCGCCAATGGCTACGCCCAACTCCCGCAAATTTACTCGCCGCACTTGATCAAGCAGTGCGCGCACTTCAGCAGGTCCTTGCCGCAGTTTCGTGCGCAGCAAAGTGCAATTTACAACATCGTGCTTTGTCATCGCCGGATTATTTTGAAGCTCATCCAACATGATCGCAGCACGTGAATCTTGACCAGACAACAGCAATGCTGACGCATAAGTGAGCCTCGCACTTGTACTTCCCGCCAAGACGGATGGCTTGAAGTCAACGAAGCGAATAAAATCCAACATTGTTTCAGGCTTATCAGAGCCAAAGGCACCTCTGGCCTCAGGGGATGACATAATAAAGCCGACAATGTCCTCTTCCGACATTTCGCCTTTTTTAATGTAACCCGAACGTTCATATAGCCGGTCACTGTACGACAGATTTAAGCCGAAAAACTCAAATAACGGGAAACGGAAATCCCAAATATAAAGCCCCCCCGGCGTGTACTCGAAAGCTATACCTCTAAGCACGTACTCGAAGTCGCTACGGAAGAAATAGCGATCAGAACCCTGAAGCCCACTGACTCGTTCACGCATCAACCGTGATAATAGGCGTTTGTTCACCACCTTAATCTCCTGTTGGTTTGATGATGCCAAACGGCGTCCCGAGAGGCAAATTCATGCGGTAGCCAATCAACTGCTTGAGGCGGATACCGCTCACACCCGTTTTCAAATCATAGACAGCAATAGGTCGATCTCTTGGTCCAAAGACCACATCAGCTCTTGATGAGAGCAAAAAACCATAACTACTAAGCTTGCGGTCAAAATAGGAGACCTCAGTGCTGAACCCAGAATTCGGCCCCAACGCTTTAATAAGTTCTGCGAACTCACTGTGTATCAACCGACCTCGAACCATGGGGGCTTTACATACCCACCCACACGTCGCATCAATATTTGCTGCCGCCACATCGGCCAGCACTTGAAGCTGGGCATGAATAGCTTGCATCTCTGGCGTTTCGGGAATAGCAACAAGCTCGGTCCCTTCACCAAACGACTTAGTAAACGCACTAAGCGAATCAAAAGCATATCGGAATGCCATGTTTTGGAATGAATTTACTATTCCTCTTCCAAACTTTCCTCCCTGCGCCACAGACGCAATGCCATCAATCATGGCACTCGTTACCGTGCGCCCCACACTCCAGGCATCAGCCGCCGGCAATAGCGGCGCAAACGCCCCACTCACCGCCCCGCCAATCGCTCCACTCTTCGCGCCCTGCGCAAATCCCCTCGGCCCGTTGAAGATGACACCATTCATACCCCCCACCAAC
>JAIRJU010000033.1 GCA_031260485.1 Pseudomonadales bacterium
TGGTTATACTGTTCATCGGAGACTTCCCCTTCGTTTGATTGGTCGTTTGCCCACATTCAATCATGGCACTCGATGCCGCGCGGTTGTACCGCTGAGGTGGGAGGTCTCCTTTTTACTCCCTCAACTCGAACAACTGTGCTGCCGCTTGAGGTATTAGACCTATGAAGATGCCGCCCAGCGAGCAAACACAGGCCGAATAGGGCAGTAGAGAGTTTTTTCTGGATGGCCACAAATGTAGCTATGTAGCTATAATTGCTGCGTCGTTAGAGTGGTTTTGATTCAAATGCTGACATTTTCAGTGTGCAAGTGTTCCCCCCCCCTCTCCCGCAAGCGGGCGAGGGGGAGAAACAATGTCAACGATGCGATCAAAAACGCTCTAATCGTATGACGACCCCTAATGGCAGGAGCACAGCGATGAGCATCATTCACACTCTCACCAGCCGGGAATTCGGCCACAACGCCTCCAGTGCCAAGAACCTAGCCAGAGAAGGCCTCGTGTTCATCACTGACCGTGGCGCTCCCGCCTTTGTGCTGATGCACATCGATGAATACCGCAAGCTCACTGTCGGTGAGCGTGAGCTATCATTACTCGAGGCAATGGATGGCTTGCCTAACTCGGCCGAGGCCGCCGATTTTGATATTGAGCCGATCGTTCTTCAATTGCGCGCGGAGGGTTGATGTATCTGCTCGACTCGAACGTGTTGTCTGAACTTTGCGCGCCGCTGCACGTGCCTGATCCGAAAGGTCGGCGCGATTCGATGATCGCAGCAACCGCGCTGGCGCATGGATTCATCCTCGCCACGCGCAATACCTGCGATTTTGAACGAGTCGTGGGCTTGCATTGGGTGAATCCATGGGAGTTCGAGATAGCTCCATAGAAATACCCTGGTGGCCTATCTCAGTCATTGCGCGTAATCAGTTCGCGCATTTGCGCCAGGCGCGGCGCGACCATGGGCACCGTGAGCATGGTGCTGGCGATTGCCATGAGCAGCAAGGCCGTGAATGCTTCGTTGGTGATGAGCTGCTTATCGAGCAGCACATTGGCGAAGACGATCATGATGAGCGCCTTGGTCTGTAGCAGCCAGCCGATGATGGTGGCCTCGCCCGCGCGCCACTTGAGCAAGCGCCCGGCCAGATGCACGCCCGCCAGTTTGCCCGCGAGCGCGGCGGCCAGGAGCAGCGCCGCGGCCAGGAACACCGCCACGCCGCCGACATTCCAGTCGGTGCGCAGGCCGGTACTGAGAAAAAACACCGGCATGAGAATGAGCAGCACGTGGTGGCGCAGGTGGTCCAGTTTGTTTTGATCGAACCACTCCGCTTCCAGCACCGCGCCCGCCAGAAATGCGCCGACCATGAAATGCAGGCCCGCCCAGTCTGCGCCCAAGGCGCAGACCACGAGCCAAATGAGTGCGGCATACCAGCGATCTTGCTCGTGTAGACGGCGCATCAGCTTGCGCAAGGCATGGCCAGCCAGGGCGAAGGCGGCGAGAAAGGCCAGTTGCCTGCCCACCCGCTGCCAATCCATGAGAATCGCGGCGAGCACTCCCCAGATGGCGATGTCATCCAAACTGGCGTAGCGCAAGATACGCTGCCCCAGCGGCTGGCGCAGGATGTGCAGTTTTTCCATGAGCAGGATCATGATCGGCAGCGCTGTCACCGCGCAGGCCATGCCGATGCCCAGCACGAATTGCCAAGGGTAAGCCGCAGGGCCGATCCAGCCCTGCTGCATGAGCAGAACGGCGGCGGCACTAGCGCCGAACAAGAGCGGCATTCCCAGCGCAAAACAGGCGGTCAGAACGCTTTCGCGGCGATGCCGCCAGGCTTGGCGCAGATCGAGTTCGATGCCGGCGATCATGATGAAAAGCATAACCGCCCAGGAGGCGATGCCGCTCAGCGACTGCACGACGGGCGGCGTGAACACCGCCTGGTAATACCCCGGAAAGGCTTTGCCGAGAATGCCCGGCCCCAGCAGGATGCCGGTTAATATCTGCACCACTACCAGCGGCGCGTAGTAGTCGGTTCTGCCCAGCCGCCAAAGGAGCCAAGGCACGCTGAAAATGAGCGTCATGGCGACCAGGAAAACCTCGGTGCTGCTCATGGCCGTTTGCCACGGAGGTGCGCCCAGCCCCCGAGGCAAGGTTGCAACGCCGAGCCTGGATCGGCGCTGGGTTTTTCAATGTACATGGCAATTCTCACAGAGGTTAGGGCGCGGGTGATTTTAGCGTAGTGTGCAAAGACTAGCGTTCAAAGCCTGCCCCACAGAACCGGACGCTCAATTGGTCGTGGGTCGTGGCTGTTGAGGGCAGGTTTTTAACCCGCCATCGTAGCTGCAAAGCGCCTGATTCGGGATTCAAGACCACCCCGCCCTGCGGGCACCCCTCCACAGGAGGGGAATTTATCTATCGCGCCTTGCAAACAATTCCACCACTGCACGCAGAGCAAATTCCCCTCCTGTGGAGGGGTGGACGCCGTAGGCGGACGGGGTGGTATAAATCTGCATGGGGCTCTCCCGCAAGCGGGCGAGGGGAGAAATAATGTCAACGATTTGATCAAAAATGCCCCAATGCAGGAAAGGGTTGAGCAATACCGCAGGCAGCAAAGCGTGCAAAAAACAAGGAAAATAACCGCCTTGCGGTGAAGAGCCTGCGGTGTCCTGGGTCTCTTCCTGGGTGCCCTGCGGGGTTTATGGCCCGCTGCATTACTGGGTTTGGGGTTTTTGATCATGCCTGCATCAGGTGCTCAGGGCCTGGATTGGCGCCGTTCACGATGCGTGCACAGAGCGGATGGCACAAAAATGACTGGAAAAAGCCTTTGGCATAACGTCATCATCGCGGTTTTGTGTGTTCCATCAGCCTTATCCTCCTGTATCCCTCCTCAGGGAGGAGAGGGAAAAGCCAAGATCATGAATGTAGAAATCGCCCCTCCTGCAGACGCTCGCTTGACTCAGACCGCTACCCGCCGGATCGCAAAACACTGCCACGCACGCCTCGTGAGTGTGGGGTTGGGCGTGTTGCTGTTGAGCGCGTGCGGCGGGCAAGCGCCGGCGCCCAATCAGCAGGCGCAGATGCTTGAAGCGGGCTATGTGGTGCTGAGCACCCAAGACGTGCGGCTCGACATCGAGCTGGCCGGGCGCACCGCGGCGTATGAAACCTCCGATGTGCGGCCACAGGTGTCGGGTTTGATCAAGGCGCGCCGCTTCGTCGAGGGCTCCGAGGTCAAACAAGGCGATACGCTCTACGAAATCGATCCGAGCCTGTATCAGGCCGCGGTCAATCAGGCCGAGGCGGATCTGGCGAATGTGGAGGCCAGCGCTGCCACGCTGCGAGCCAAGGCCGAACGCTATCAGCCGCTGGTCGGTATCGAGGCGGTGAGCCAGCAGGAATACAGCGACGCGGTGGCAGCCGCGAAACAATCCGCCGCGCAAGTGGCGCAATCCAAGGCGCGGCTCGACACCGCGCGGATCAATCTGGCCTTCACACGCGTGACGGCGCCGATCAGTGGCCGCATCAGCCGTTCTCGTGTGACAACAGGAGCGCTGGTGACCAGCGGCCAGGCTCAGGCGCTGGCCTCGATCGAGCGCCTCGACCCCATCTTCGTCGATATGCAGCAATCCAGCGCTGATGCTCTGGCCTTGCGCAGCGACCTGGCGAGCGGCGGCGCCTCCGCCGTGCAGTTGCTGCTGGAGAACGGCAGCCCCTATCCCCATGCAGGCCAGCTTCAGTTCGCCGAAGCCTTGGTCGATCAGAACACCGGCGCGGTGACGCTGCGGGCACAGTTTCCCAATCCCGAGGATTTGCTGCTGCCCGGCATGTTCGTGCGCGCGCGGCTATCGCTGGCCACCGTTCGCGCCGCGATCCTGGTGCCGCAGCAGGGCCTGAGCCGCGATCCCAAGGGCAATGCCACGGTCATGGTGGTGGGCGGGGGCGATCGGGTGGAACTGCGCAGCGTTGTAGCGCCGCGCACCATTGGCGACAAATGGCTGGTGACTGAAGGTCTGGCGGCGGGCGAGCGCGTGATCGTCGAAGGTCTCGACCGTCTGCGGCCAGGGGCGCAGATCAGGCCGGTGCCTGCGGGCACATCCGCCAATGCCAACGCTAACGCGGCGCCGGGCGGAGCAAGGGCGGGGGCGCCGTGATTTCGCAAGTCTTCATCAATCGCCCGGTTTTTGCCTGGGTCATTGCCATCGCCATCATGCTGGGGGGCGTCGGCGGTCTTTTGACTTTACCCGTGGCGCAATATCCGGACATCGCACCACCCTCGGTCAACATTCGCGCCAACTATCCGGGTGCGTCCGCCGCGGTGCTGGAGGCGAGCGTCACCCAGGTGATCGAGCAACAGCTTACCGGCATCGACGGCTTGATGTATTTCGACGCCAGTTCCAGCTCCGCTGGCCAGGCCAACGTCAGCGTGACCTTCGTCAAGGGCACCAACCCCGACATCGCGCAGGTGCAGGTGCAAAACAAGGTACAGCAGGCGCTGCCGCGCTTGCCGCAGCAGGTGCAGCAGCAGGGCCTGGTGGTCACCAAGTCCAATCCCGACAACCTGATGGTAGTGGCGATCTATGACGAAAACGACAAGGCCACCAGCGGCGACATCGCCGATTACATGGTGTCGAACTTGCAGGAGCGCATTGGCCGCCTCGATGGCGTGGGCGATTTCAACGTGTTCGGCTCGCAATACGGGATGCGCATCTGGCTGGATCCGTTCAAGCTGGCCAGCTTCAAATTGATGCCCTCCGATGTGATCGCGGCGATCCAAACCCAGAACAATCAGGTGGCGGCGGGTCAGATCGGCGGTTTGCCGGCGCCGCCGGGGCAGATGCTCAACGTCATCGTCACCGCCCGCACACGCTTGACCAGCGTCGATCAGTTCAAGCAAATCCTGATCAAGGTGCAAAGCGATGGCTCGCGCGTGTTGTTGCAAGATGTGGCGCGCGTTGAGTTGGGTAGCGAGAACTATTCCACGCTGGCGCGGCTCAATGGCCATCCTGGCTCCGGCATGTCGATCCAGCTTGCGCCCGGCGCCGACGCGCTGAAAACCGCCGATCTGGTGCGGCAAACGGTCATTGAACTGTCCAATGCGTTTCCGCCGGGCTACCGCTACGAATTTCCGAATGACAGCACCGGGTTCATCCGGCTGTCGATTCATGAGGTGGTGAAGACACTGTTCGAGGCCATCGTGCTGGTGGTGCTGGTGATGTTCATCTTCCTGCAAAGCTGGCGCGCTACCTTGATTCCGGCGATTGCTGTGCCGGTGGTGATGCTGGGCACCTTCGGCGTGCTGGCGGTGGCGGGTTTCAGCGTCAATGTGCTGACTTTGTTCGCACTGGTGCTGTCGATTGGCCTCTTGGTAGACGACGCCATCGTGGTGGTCGAAAACGTCGAACGCATCATGAGCGAGGAGCCGGACGTGCGGCCACGCGCGGCGGTGACCCGTTCCATGAATCAAGTGCAGACAGCGCTGATCGCCATCGCCATGGTGCTGTCGGCGGTGTTTCTGCCGATGGCGTTTTTCGGCGGCTCGGTGGGGGTGATCTATCGCCAGTTCTCGATCACGCTGGTGTCGTCGATGGTGTTGTCGGTGATTGTGGCGCTGGTGCTGACGCCTGCGGTGGCGGCGAGTGTGCTCAGGCCCTTGCACGAAGCGCACAACGGCACCTGGTTCGATCGCGCGCTCGCGCGTTTCGGCGACAAATTCAATGCCGCGTTCAATCGCAATGCCGAGCGCTATCGCCGCGCGGTAGCGCAGGTGATCGCGCGGCCGCGCAGCGCGCTGGTGGTGTATGCGGCGCTGGTGGCCGCGTTGGCGGCGCTGTTCGCGCTGTTGCCGACCAGCTTTCTGCCGCAGGAAGATCAAGGTATGGCGCAGATTCAGTACACGTTGCCGCCCGGCGCCACGCAAGGGCGCACGCTCGAGGCGGTGAAGACGATCGAGAATTACCTCATGGCGCAGGAGAAAGACAACATCAAGGCCATGTTCATGATTCTGGGGCAGGGGCAGGCGGGTGCAGGTCAGAACGCAGGGCGCGGCTTCATGGCGCTCAAGCCCTGGGATGAGCGCACGGACCCGCAAAACGCCGCCCAGGTGCTGACACGCCGCGCCACCCAAGCCTTGGCGCG
>JAIRJU010000175.1 GCA_031260485.1 Pseudomonadales bacterium
CGTCAGCGTGCGCCTGCGCGACCGTTTGAGCGAGCAGGAGTACGAGGTGCGCGCCAAGTATCTGATCGGCGCCGACGGCGCACGCTCCAAAGTGGCGGCAGACATCGGGCTGGCATTCGACGGCGCGCTGGGTCTGGGCGAAACCGGCTCGATCAACATCGAGTTCAAAGCCGACTTGTCGGCCTGGTGCGACCACCGCCGCAGCGACATGTACTGGATGCTGCAAACCGGAGAAAACCTGAACGGCCATCCCCAGGGGCCGGGCTTCGCCGTGATCCGCATGGTGCGTCCCTGGACCCGATGGGTCTGCGTCGTCGGCTACGAACTGGCCAAGGGTGCGCCCGCGCTCACCGCCGACAAGCTGATTCCTCTGGTACACCGCACGCTGGGCGTCGAGGTGCCGATCGAGGTCATCTCCACCTCGACCTGGGGCTTCAACCGGCAATACGCCCTGAACAATACCAAGGGACGGGTGTTCTGCATGGGCGATGCCGTTCACCGGCACACGCCATTCGGCGGCCTGGGAGCCAACACCTGTATTCAGGATGCCTACAACCTGGCCTGGAAGCTGGCCATGGTCGTCAAAGGACAAGCCGGCCCCGGCCTGCTGGCTTCCTACGAAACCGAACGCGCGCCGATTGCCCGGCAGATCACGGAACACGCATTCAACGGCCCCATGTCGCTCGGTTCCCTGTTCCAGGCGTTGGAACTGCCGCCTGGCTCTTCCGCTCAGGATATGGCGCGCAGCATCGAACGAATGAAGGAACCGACGCCCGAAGGCGCCCGTCGCCGAGCGGCGCTCAGACGCGGCATGGATTCGACGCTGGGCGGCTTCGGCGCCGCGCACGGCGTGGAGCTGAACCAGCGCTACGTCTCCAGCGCCATCGAACCGGATGGCACGCCGGACCCCGGCTTCCAACGCGATCCGGTGTATTTTTACCAGGCCAGCACGCGCCCCGGCGCGCACCTGCCGCACGCCTGGCTGACGCGTGCGCAACACAAGGTTTCGACGCTCGACCTGTGCGGCAAGGGGCGCTTCACGCTGCTGACGGGCCTGGCTGGACAAGCCTGGGTGGCGACGGCAGCCGCTGCCGCGCGGGCATTGGGGATTGAGCTGCAAACGCATGTGATCGGGCCGGGTCAGGCGTATGTCGACAGCTACGGCGAGTGGGCGCGCCTGTCCGAGATCGACGAGTCCGGCGCCTTGCTGGTGCGCCCCGATATGATGATTGCGTGGCGTGCGGCGAGCCATACCCAGGCCATGCAGGATCAATTGCTGCCTGCGCTGCAGCGCATCCTCAGCCGCTGACAATCCTATTAAAAAGAGACATCAACATGGAAATGGACCTGAAGATTGCTATCGTCGGCGCCGGCATCGGCGGCCTGACGCTGGCGCTGGCGTTGCGCGAGCATGGCATCGCCGCGCAACTCTACGAGCAGACCGACGAGTTGCGCGAAATCGGCGCGGCGGTCGCGCTGTCGGCCAATGCGACGCGTTTCTACGACCGCATGGGCTTGCGCAGCGAGTTCCAAGAGGTGTGCTCGGAAATGTCGGCGCTGATCTACCGCGACGGACGCAGCGGCGCGGTCGTCGGCCATCACCGGGGCACACCCAGTTATCGCGAGCAATTCGGCGGGTCGTACTGGGGCGTGCACCGCGCCGATCTGCAAGCGGTGCTGTCCAAAGCGGTCGGCCTGGAACACATCAGGCTCAGCCATCGGCTGGTCGATCTGGCGCAGCATCCAGATCATGTGAGCTTGACCTTCGCCAACGGCCAGCGCGCCGATGCCGATCTGGTGATCGGTGCGGACGGCGCACGCTCGGTCACGCGACGCTGGATGCTGGGCTACGACGACGTCTTGTATTCAGGCTGCTCGGGCTTTCGCGGCGTGGTGCCGGCCGAGCGCCTGGACCTGTTGCCCAATCCCGAGGCAATCCAGTTCTGGATGGGGCCGGGCGGGCATCTGTTGCACTACCCGATTGGCCGCAAAGGCGACCACAACTTCCTGCTGGTAGAGCGCAACCCGTCGCCCTGGCCATCGCGTGAATGGGTCCTGCCCGCCAACGAAGGCGAGCAATTGCGGCTTTTCAAGGACTGGCACCCGGCGGTCGTGCAGATGATCACCGCCATGCCGATCAGCCCGCGCTGGGGCCTGCTCTACCGTCCCCCGCTGGGCCGCTGGAGCAAGGGCCGTGTGACGCTGCTTGGCGACGCCGCGCATGCGCTGGTGCCGCACCACGGCCAGGGCGCCAACCAGTCGATCGAAGATGCCATGGTGCTGGCCGCGCAACTGGCCAAGGCCGGACCGGGCGGCTGGCGCGAGGCACAGCAAGCCTACGAACGCCTGCGCCGTGGCCGCACGCGCAAGGTGCAATATGCGTCGGTCAGCACGGCAGACGTACTGCATCTGCCCGACGGGCCTGCCGCGCAGGAACGCAACGCCCGCCTCGGCGCGCGCGACAGCGTGCTGCATCACCTGGACTGGATTCACGATTTCGACGCACTGGCGCAGGAGCCCAGCGAGCGCCAGGGCGGAACGTGGCTTTGATGCCGTGCGCCGCAGGCCATTGGATGGGCTCCCCTCCCCCCTCACAGGCTGTCTCTTACGCGCATCCTTCCCCTCGCCCCGCTTGCAGGGCGAGGGAGCACCCTGTCACCCAGGAGGTGAGCCTGATTCCGGCACGGCGTTCAGCATTTCCCGGCGGTAGTTGCGCACGACGTCCAGGAACGCTTGCAGCAGAGGCGATTCATCGCTGGCCCGGTAGAGGCAACAGACGTCGATCGCCGCGTCTTCCGCCTCCGCCAAGGGCTTGAAAACGGTGTCCAGAACCCGGACCGCCTTGGCGGCGGATTCGGGAATCAGCGTCAAGCCAAAACCCCGCGCCACCAGCGCCACCCCGCTCACCGCATCGCCCACCTGCTGGGCAATCAAGGGCTCGAAACCGTGCTTCTTGCAGACGTCCAACACATGATCGACGAAGTTCGGGCTGCCGACATTGGGAAACAGCACCAGCGGCTGACCCTGTAGAGCACTGATCGGTATGACCTCACGACCGACCCATTCGTGCGTAGCCGGCAGCACCACGAACAGGCGCTCGATGGCCACGAGTTCGCGGCCAATGCCCGGACGCGGCGGAAACAATCGATTGAAGGCAACATTGATCCGGCGCTGTAACAGCGCCTCGATCTGCTCCGTCTTGTCCATGCTGTGCAAGACCACATTCACGCCTGGGTGGCGCTGCCGGAAGCGTTCCAGCACGCGGGGAATCGTGTCATAAATGGCCGAGCCAAAAATGCCGACATCGAGCCGGCCCAGTTTGCCCGCGCCCGCGCGTTGAACCCGGTCGATGGCGGCTTCGACGATCATCCGAATCTTGCTCGCCTCTTCCTTGAACATCTCGCCGGCCTGCGTCAACTCCACGCCTCTGCCCGTGCGCACAAAGAGTTCCACGCCCAATTCTTCTTCCAAGGCTTTGATTTGCCTGGTCAGCGGCGGCTGGGAAATGTGCAGGCGCTGGGCGGCCCGGCCAATGTTCAGATCCTGCGCTACTGCCAGAAAATACTTTAAGTGCCGTAATTCCATGACCCTGCCCTCGAATTCCGTATCCCATAGCCGAGGTCATCACGCGGCCTGCTTTTGTTGGGCAGCAAGCCAAGCCCGCTCAAACTGCATCGGGCCGACATAGCCTCATGTCGAGTGTAGTCGGCAGTAGTTGCAAAAGCTCAAATCACCTACCGCCGCATCGACGTTCCCTGCGACTGCTGCTGCGCCAGTTGCTCGTTGCGCGCGTCAAGCTGCTGCTGGTTGATTTCGTTCCACTGCTGCGTGCTTTTCTCGATGGCCGTGTTGGACCCTGCCCTGATGTTGACGCTCACCGGCATCAAGGCAAGCGAATTATTCTGACTCGCCCACATGTCCTGATGAGTTTGGCCCAAGTCAACCTTGTCGATGCGCGTCAAACCTTCCCGATGCGCCTGCACCGCCAACGATGCGGCCAGTTGGTTGAGATGGCGCGAATCCATCTCCACGCCAAGCTCGGCATTGAACTCGCGCAGCTTGGTTTGCGTCTGGGTAAACAAGTCATGGTCGGAGTGACCGGGTTTGTCGATCTGGGGTGACTGCGGGGGTGCATTCCGCGCGAGTGCTTCCTGGCGCTGCTCGCGTTCGAGTCGGTCTCCACGCTTGACTTCGGCCACAAAAGCTCGCGCCACCAGATGAGCGCACGTCTCTTGGTCAGCCTCGCCGGTATTGGGCAGGTACTTTTCGCTTTTCTGGAATTGCAGCACCGCCTGACGTGTCTGCTGGTCGTACACGCCGCTGGCGCGCAAAGGCTGATCGGGCTGACCGTACAGGCCCAGCGAGTGCAGGTTTTTCTGTATGACATGGATGTCATCGGGGCGCGGCTCGGATGTTGGTGCGGAAGCGGGTGGTTTTTGTTCTTGCGTAGGTTGCGGTGTCTGCACAGAAGCCGCCGCCGGGCTTGGGGCCTGCCGTTGCGTCTGCGTGGCGTTGAGTTCTTCGCGCATAGCGGCGCTGGCATCGTTGGTTCCATACAGCATCCCCGGCGTCGTCCATTGGCCGTTGGCGCCTTTGGTGTAGGTGTGCCCGTCAGACGCCTGCACGATATTGTCCGGCGCGTTCAGCGCCTTGGTGACCGCCGGTGGCATGGGGTCGTATTGCTGCCAGCCCGATTGTTCATACGCCTGCTGGTAACGCTGGGCCATGCCGCGCGGGGAGTTGCTCAGGTTCTGCTCAATGGTGGCCTTGGCGGCCTGCTCGAGTTGGGTGGCTTTTTGCGCATTGGCGGTTTCCCGGTGCATGGCGTTGTCGGCATCAACGATACCGTGGGCTGCCAGGGCATAGTAAAGCTGGGGGTTGTCGATGACGGTGCGCGACCAGGCGTGCGTTTGCGGGTCGCGCACCCAGGGGGATGCGTCCTTGTTGTCCGGTGAGGGTTGAACGTAGGGGTTGTGCGGATTGGGTGGATGGTGCAATGCCAATTCAACGGCGGTACCGCTGGCCTGATAGTTCAGGCGGTTGACCAGCTTCGGATCATCGGCGTGGAGGATTTCGGTCTTGAAAACCGGCATCCCGTTGCTTAAGGCTGTACCCACCATGTCTAATTCGTTGGTCTCCACCATGCGCATCCAGCCCCGTTCGGGGTGAGCGAGGTTCATGCTCCAACTGTGACCATCGCTGTCGCGCTGGTTGTAGATGCGGTAACGATCAGCCGCATCCATGATCGTGTCGCCTACAACCGCACCGACCACGCCACCGGCCAATCCGGTAAAAAACGCGCCTGGGCCGGTTTCAATGCCCGCAGCCGCACCCAACTCGGCTCCTGCGACAGCGCCGCCGACCATGCCCAGATTGCGAGCGCCAAAGTGCAGCACGGATGATTTCGCGGCGGTGCGGTTGTCGGCATCGAGCGCGCGCTTGACATCCATACCGGTGCTGGCGGCGTCGTAGACCATGGCGGCGGTGCCCAGCCCTTTGAGGCCCACCTCGACAAGGTTGATCCGTGCGGCGGGGGCCGGATGCAGGCGGGCGAGGGATTCGGGGGCGACGGCAGGTAACTTTTCGGGAGGAGCGGAGCGTGAGACATAGGCCGTTTCCACACGCGAAATCAAATCTCCTTGCGTGGTCCGCAGCACGTCGGTGGGTATGCCGTTGATGCTGCGAATGCCGGGGTTGGACATGACTGCGGGCACTTCGACCTGTGCAAACACACGGGCACGATTGGCGTTGGCGACGACGGCTTCAATATCTCCGCGTAAGGAACTGGCAAATTCATGCGAGGCTTCACCCCACAGGCTGTTGCGCAGAGAAGTGGGGCTGTGGGTAGGGGCTTTGGCGTTGCCGTAGAGAAAGTCGACAGCAGATTGTTCGGCAAGAATGGCCGCTTGTCCTTGCAATTCGAAAATGCGTTGCGCTGAGCCTTTGATGGCTTTGTCAATGTTTTCATGGGCGAGAAATTGACCACGTGGAGTATTGTCGATGATGGGGAGATGCTCTTTTCTAGCAATATCATTGGCAATCTCGCCTGCCCCTACTTTACCCACTTTGCCACTATAAAGTATGCCACCTTCACTTACCACCTTGGCCGGATATTTACGTATGATGGATTGGATTTCTTCTAATGTGGAGGCACGCTTGATACGTAGGGCATCTTCACTGTAGTCTGTCATGATGCAATTCCTTCGTCTTGAGCCAATGCCCATCGATCACGAAAAAGCACTTGCCCCATAAAATGGGATTTGCTTGATTCATTTAGAAAAATTGGCCTATCATCATTATCAAAGCTGCGCCATATCTGTACTGTTTGGCAAAGTAAGATTTTGATTGTTTCTAAATTCTTGAGTGTAAAAGCCGCACAACTTTCTGGATCTGGTTCGGCTCCAAACCATCCATCCTTTGGCCAACCGAACGAAACGACCTCTAAGTTGTAGTCATTACCATTGGAGGAAAATTGCCTTTTTATTTGACCGTAATAAGTCTGCCCATATAATTCCACAGCAAACACCTCTTTAGGTTCTTCACGGTTTGCTCCTCCACCTGTGCATCGTACCCGTCCTTGTGGAAAATCAATCCATTCAAAAGTTTTATCATAGGCACTCATAGATATGCTCCTTATAAATAATAGCAAATCACATTCTGATTCGTTGCGATCGCCGGTGGCATCGGGCCATATTGCTGCCAGCCCGATTGTTCATGCGCTTGATGGTAACGCTGGGCGATGCCGCGCGGAGAGTTGCTCAGGTTCTGCTCGATGGTGGCCTTGGCGGCCTGCTCGAGTTGCGCGGCTTTCTGCGTATTGGCGGTTTCCCGGTGCATGGCGTTGTCGGCATCAACGATACCGTGGGCTGCCAGGGCATAGTAAAGCTGGGGATTGTCGATGACGGTGCGCGACCAGGCGTGCGTTTGCGGGTCGCGCACCCAAGAGGATGCGTCCTTGTTGTCCGTGGAGGGGTGAACGTAGGGGTTGTGCGGATTTGGGG
>JAIRJU010000218.1 GCA_031260485.1 Pseudomonadales bacterium
GAAGCTGAAATAAGTCTGCCAATCCGCCAGCGATTCCTCGTTCCAGATCGTGCCATAGGCTTCGATGAAGCTCGGCTGATTCACCACCAACGTGGTTTGGTTGACGCCCAGCCCTTGCAGCAATGCAGCCCAATCGAGCATTGGTGCCATGGCTTGCAGTTCGTTCAGCGTGCGCTTGTTGTAGGTGAGTTCGGCCTGGCGGTTGCGCACGCGATCCCATTGTGCCTCGGCGAGGCGGCGTTCGATGCGCAGCACGGCCGCGCTGGGCGGCGCCGTGCCGCGGTAGCCGGCCAGCGCCAGTATTTTGTCGATATAGGCGGCGTAAGCGGCGCGCGCTTGTGCGTGCGAGGGATTGTCGGTGCTCAGGTACCAGTCGCGGTCGGGCAGGCCAAGGCCGGATTGCGTGAGGTAGGTGATGTATTGATCCGACTGCATTTCGTCATTGTTGATGTAGATGGCGGCGGGAATATCCACACCAATGCGGTTCAACTCGGCGCTCAACCGCAGCAATTCGGGCTTGCCGGGCGTGGCGGCGATTTCAGCGAGGCCCGCGTTCAGCGGCGTGGCGCCGAGTTTTTCGATGGCGGTTTCGTTCATGAAACTTTTGAAAAAATCGCCCACTTTTTGCGTATCGGAGCCGCGCGCGGCATCGGCAACGGCAGCACTTTCGATGATCGTGCGCAGTTGTTCCTGTGCGGTGTCATCGAGTTGAGTGAACGCACCATAATTGGATTTGTCCGCCGGAATTTGCGTGCTGGCAAGCCAGGTGCCATCGACGTGACGATAGAAATCAGCGCCTGGCGCTACGCTCTGATCAAAATTGGCCAGTTCCACACCAGAGCCCAGCGTGTCCTGCGCTGGTGCGGCAGGGGAAGTAGCTGAAGCCGCGGGAACTTGCGGCGCGGCGGCGCTATTAGCAGCGGCGCTATTACTATTAACAGTGGCACCATTAGTAGTAGTCGCCGCTGGCGGCGCGGGATCGGAGCAGGCGGCAAGCGCCAAGAGCAGCGCGGACGGAAGGGCGCGCAGGCGCGGAGAGAAACTGAAAGCGCGGGGCTTGGTGGCAGTCATGGCAACTCCTGATCGAGCAATTGAAAGGGCGAAATTGAAAGAGCCCAATTGAAAGAACGCAAGTATAGAGCCTCTTTCCCTCTGACTCACTCGCTTGGCGCTCGCTTTGGCGCAGGCGCTATGGTCTACTGCCGCCGCGCCGCATGACGGAAGTTCCCATGTTCACCTCTGCTGTTAACTGCATTCTCTTCGATCTCGACGGCACGCTCATCGACGGCGTGGACGATCTCGTCGCCGCCATCAACGTGGTGCTGCGCGACAGCGGCCTTACGCCCGTGGATCGCGCCTTACTGGAGCCCATGCTGGGCGATGGAATGCGTGCCTTGGCCCAGCGCGTGTTTGCCGCCCATGGCGTCACGGCGGAAGGCGAGGCGCTGGATCAACTCGCGCGCGCCTACCTCGCCGCCTATAAGGCCACGCGCTATCACCATACGCGGCTGTTCAACGGCGTGGCGGACACCTTGCGCGCACTGCACGCCCAAGGTTGGCGCATTGGGCTCGCGTCCAACAAGCTGACTGAGCCTTGCGAACAGATTTTGCGCCGGCTGGGTGTGTATGATTTTTTCACGGTCATCGTGGGCAGCGATGCCGCAGGGGTGCGCAAGCCCGATCCGGGCCATCTGCGCCATGCCTTGGCAGGCCTGGGCTTTGACGCCGCGCGCGGCGATCGCGCGGTGATGGTGGGCGATCACGCCAACGACATACGCGCGGCGCGCGGCTGTGGCATCGTCGCCATCGCCGTGGCCTTTGCTACCGATCCCGCCCGGGCGCGCGGCCTGGGCGCGGATGCACTACTCACCGACTTCCGCGATCTGCCTGCCGCCTTGGCGCAACTGCTGGCAGTTTGAACAGGAGATTTCATGCTACCCCCTCCGCTCTTGCTGATTTTGTTGTTCATTCCCGTGGCGATGGTGCTGATCTTGCCTTGCGTCAGCGCGCTGCTGTCAAAGCAGGCACAGGGCATGAACAAAATGTTGTGGGCGCTCGCCGCGCTGCTGCTGTCCTGGCTCGGGTATTTCATTTATTACTACGCGCGGGTTCACGGCAAATCAGCGCCGCGTTAACCTGGTTTGCGCGTCACAAAAAAATGCTCACGGTAGTACTGCAATTCCTTGATGGAATCGCGGATGTCTTCGAGCGCCTTGTGCGAGCCTTCCTTTTTGAGGGCGTCCGTGAGATCAGGCCGCCAGCGCCGCGCCAGTTCTTTGATCGAACTCACGTCGAGATTGCGGTAGTGAAAGAAGGCTTCGAGCGACGGCATGTAGCGCGCGAGGAAACGGCGGTCTTGGCAAATGCTGTTGCCGCACATCGGCGAGGCGCGCTGATCGCAATATTGTGCGAGAAAATTCAGCAGAATTTTTTCCGCGGCCACTTCGTCGTAAGGGCTCACCTTGACCCGCTCGATCAGCCCATTGGCGCCATGATGACGCTGGTTCCAGTCGTCCATGGCCTCCATCACCGCGCGCGGTTGATGAATCGCCATCACCGGGCCTTCAGCCACCACTTGCAGATCCGTGTTGGTGATGATGGTGGCGATTTCGATGATGCGGTCAGTATCCGGGCTCAGCCCCGTCATTTCCAGGTCGATCCAGATCAGGTGCTGTTTCTTGTCCATGTGTGGCATTCCTTGAAAGAGGCGCCCGATTGTAGCAAAGGGGTTGCGCCCGTAATATGCGGGCATGTCCAGAAAACAGCTTAACAAACGCCAATTGGCCCGCATCCAGCAACAACAGGATAACCACGCCGCCAAGGCCAGCACCATAAACCCCGCGTTCCCCCTCCCCCAGGCCACGTTGCGCGGCCTGGTGCTGTCGCGCTTTGGCAAGCAGTTGGACGTGGAAATACAGGAAGGCGAACTTGCGGGCCAGGTGTTGCGCTGCTTTCAACGCAGCAATCTCGACGCCGTGGTGAGCGGCGACGAGGTTGTGTTGCAACACGATGCGACACCCGGCACGGGCGTGGTGGTAGCGCTGCTACCGCGGCGCTCGTTGTTGCAGCGCCCGCATAAAAGCGGCGAAATCAAGGCGGTGGCGGCCAATATCGACACCCTGGTGATCGTGATTGCACCCGAGCCTGCACCGCACCAGAATTTGATCGACCGCTACCTGGTGGCAGCGGAAACCTTGCGCTTGCGCCCGCTGCTGTTACTCACCAAAAGCGACTTGCCACAGACCCCGGAGCAGCACGATTCCCTGACAGCGCTGCTCACGCTCTACACCACGCTCGGCTATAGGGCGCTGCGCGTCTCGAGCAAAACCGGCGCCGGACTCGATCTCTTGCGCGCCCAACTCGCAGAGGCCACCGCGATTTTCGTGGGGCAAAGCGGTGTCGGTAAATCGGCGCTGATCAATGCGCTCTTGCTGGAAGTTGCTACCGTGGAAGGCGCGCTGTCAGCGGCCGAGGACAAAGGACGCCATACCACCACCGCGGCGCGGCTGTTCCATCTGCGCGGCGGCGGCCGTCTGATTGATTCGCCGGGCATCCGCGAATTTGGCCTCGGCCATATCGCGGCGCAGCAGGTGCTCGAAGGCTTCGTGGAATTCCGGCCCTGGCTGGGCGCGTGCCGCTTCCGTGATTGCCGCCATGGCGCCGAGGACGATTGTGCGCTGCGCGAAGCGCTCGCGCGCGGCGACATCGACCCGCGCCGGATGCAAAGCTACCAGCAGATATGCAATAGCCTGTAGCATTGGACAAATTCTCCTCCTTAGATAAATTCCCCTCCTGTGGAGGGGTGGACGCCGCAGGCGGACGGGGTGGTCCACGCAAAGCACACCGTACTATTCAAGAACCACCCCGCCCTGACGGGCACCCCTCCACAGGAGGGGAATTCGCACTTCGGCGAGTGTAGCGAGGGAGAGGGAATAATTTCACCCAAAATTCAGACAAAAAACTCAGTCAAAAAATTCAGTCAAAAACAATCAAACGAAATTCAATCATGTGGTTCATTCTGTTGCAGTACCTGTTACCTCAACATCTGCTCTCGCGCGCGGCGGGCTATCTGGCGGAAAGCAAAACGCCGTGGCTTAAGCGTCTCTTCATCCGCTGGTTCGCGCGGCGTTATCGCGTGGACATGAGTGAGGCAGCAGAGTCCGATCTTGAGCGCTATGCCTCGTTCAATGCCTTCTTCACCCGCGCGCTGCGCGAAGGTGCGCGCGCCATCGCAGCAGAGCCCCAGGCCATCGCCTGCCCCGCCGACGGCACGCTCTGTGCTTACGGTGAGATACAGAACGACACGATTTTCCAGGCCAAAGGCAAAGCGTTTTCACTGGCAGCGCTGCTCGGCGGTGATGCGGCGCGCGCGGCGCCGTTTCGTGGCGGGCGCTTCGCCATCGTATATCTGTCGCCGCGCGACTATCACCGCGTGCATATCCCGTGCAGCGGCACACTGCGCGAAATGCTTTACGTGCCAGGGCGGCTGTTTTCGGTCAATCAAAAAACCACCGAAAACGTCGATGCGTTGTTCGCGCGTAACGAGCGCGCCGTGTGCTTGTTCGATACGCCGCAAGGCCCGATGGCGGTGATATTGGTGGGCGCGATGATCGTGGCTGGCATCGAAACCGTGTGGGCGGGCCAGGTGGCGCCGAGCGCTCGTGGGGTGAGCGTAAACGACTACCGCCAGGCCACGCCGCCAATACACTTGGCAAAAGGCGTGGAAATGGGCCGCTTCAAACTCGGCTCAACCGCCATCGTGCTGTTCGGGCCGAACATGATGCAGTGGGATGAACTCCGCCAAGGGCAGAGTTTGCGCATGGGCCAGCGCCTGGGAGAGTTCACCGCGGGGCAGCCGTCATGGGAGCAACATGAATAGACGGCATGACAAATAACATGACAACCAGCATGATAAACAGCATCGACACTGCTCCGCCGCGCCGCCTATACTCCTGCGCCAAGGTAGCAGCGGCCAACGTAGCTACCATAAGCATCACCGTCAGGTTCACAACAGTAAGTTATAGGAGGGATTGAGTAGTGGAGGCATTGCATACATTCAGTGAGTGGTTATCCAGGACTGCTTTCAGTGAATTGATTCAGACCACCAATGGCGCGATCGCAATGATTCAGGTCGTGCATATTCTGTGCCTGTCCACGTTGTTCTCCTGCGCGCTGCTGCTGGCGCTGCGCTTCATGGGGCGCGGCCTGGTCAGCGATACGCTACAACAGCTCGCCGCGCGCCTTGCGCCGCTCATCTGGAAGCTGCTGCTGGTGCTGCTGATCACCGGCCTCTTGCTGATTACCGCGGAACCGGAACGCACGATCACGAACCTGGCCTTCTACGTCAAGGTCGTCATGCTGACGCTGGTTAGCCTCTTGACCCTGTGGCTAGCCGCGTCCGCGCGCCGCGGCCTCACGTCGCCTTCGCCACTGCACATGGCGGCGGCGGCCTGCATGATACTGCTGTGGGGCGGCATCATCGTGGCGGGCCGTTTGATCGCCTACACCCAATCCTATTGAGGCCTTTCCGTGAACTCCTTTTTTGAATGGCTACAAACCTCCGCCTTGGGCGTTGCCGTCAGTGAAGTATGGTTTCCGTACCTCGAATCCATCCATGTCATCGCCTTGGCACTGGTGTTCGGTACGATCGTCATCGTCGATACGCGCTTGATCGGCTGGACCTCGCGCCATCTGCGCTTTACGTATCTGTCGGAACGGCTGTTGCCCTGGACCTGGGGAGCGTTCATCGTCGCGGTGCTTACCGGCTCTGCACTCTTCACCTCGAACCCAGAGGGCTATGCGGGTAACGGCCCCTTCGTCACCAAGATGCTGTTGCTGCTCTTGGCTGGCCTGAACATGCTGTATTTCCACAAGGTGACCTACCGCGAAGTCGCCGCCTGGGATGCTGGCGAGCCGCCGCGCGCCGCGCGTCTGGCGGGCATGAGTTCGCTGGCGATCTGGGTGCTGATCGTGACGCTTGGGCGCTGGATTGGCTTTACTATTTGAGTGGCCATCGCCGTCTATACCCTCTCCCCCTTGCGTGCTCCCCCCAAACGAAAACGCCGGACTAAAGTCCGGCGTTTGGGGAGCGGTGCGTACTGAACGCTTAACGCTTGGAGTACTGCGGACGCTTGCGTGCTTTGCGCAGGCCCACTTTCTTGCGCTCCACTTCGCGCGAATCGCGGGTGACGAAGCCGGCTTTGCGTAGCGTGGGACGGTTGCCTTCGTCGTATTCCATCAGCGCGCGGGTCAGGCCGTGACGGATGGCGCCGGCTTGGCCGAAGCTGCCGCCGCCGGCGACAGTGGCCTTGATGTCGAACTTGTCGGCCACTTCCAGCAATTCGAGCGGCTGACGCACGATCATGCGTGCCACTTCACGGCCAAAATACTGTTCGATCGTGCGGTCGTTGATGGTGATGTTGCCGTTGCCTGGGGTCAGGAAAACGCGGGCGGTGGAGGTCTTGCGACGACCGGTACCGTAGTATTGAGTGTCTGCCATGGAAGAGACGTCCGAAATCAAAGGGTTAACTGGGCGGGCTGCTGCGCCGAATGCGGATGATCCGCGCCAGCGTAGACCTTCAACTTGCGCATCATGTCGCGCCCCAGCGGGGTACGCGGCACCATGCCCTTGACGGCCAGCTTGAGCACTTCTTCAGGCGCACGGCCAATCATCTCGTTGAAGGACAGCGAACGCAGACCACCTGGGTACTGAGAATGCTGGTGATACATCTTGGTACGTGCCTTGGTACCGGTAACGGCGATCTTCTCGGCGTTGATCACCACGATGTAGTCGCCGGTGTCCACGTGCGCGGTGTATTCGGGCTTGTGCTTACCGCGCAGGCGATGCGCGATGTCGGCAGCCAGACGGCCCAAGGTACGGCCCGCGGCATCCACCACGAACCAGTTGTGCTGGGCGGTTTCTTTTTTCGCTGAAAAGGTTTTCATGATCTTCTCTAACTTAAGTTTTGCGGCCCTAACACATTGGCTTGGCGGCAATTTTTGCCAACAGCTTTTGCCAACAACATGTGCTTCGGAGGAGTCGATGGCACACTTGGCGCCAACGAGACGGGCCAGACCCGGTTGTCAGGGGCGCGAATTTTAGCGGCGACCCCAGCCACTTTCAAGCCTTCGTGTGATTTTCTTGGTATTCCTTCCAATCCGGCTAATCGGGCCGGTGCGTCGCGGCCGCCTGCGCTGGATCGGGTTGCAGCACGCCATCGTGAGATCCCACTGCAAACGCAGGCGGAGCTGGAGCCAGAAGAGGGGGTAAACAGGGGGCGTAAGAAAGTCTTGCCGACAAGACAGCGTGCCACTATACAAAAAGCACTAATTATAAGACCATCGCATGGCATCCCGCAGATCGCGCGCACTTTCACATAGAGGTCGATGTCATTGTGATTGCGAGCGGCCTGGGTACAACAACCATACATACTCAACCACCATCCGTACTGGAGCTTCTTTTATGATCTGGATCATTGCCTTGGGCTGTTTTCTTGTGGGAGCCGCCGTCGGCGCGCTGCTGTTCCGCGTGTTCCACTCCAACGAAGCCCGGATACGCGAGCTTGAGCAGCAGTTGCAACAGATCACTGAAGAACACCAAAACTACAAGAGCAGTGTGAACACCCATTTCGGCACTACTGCGCGTCTGTTCAGCCAGCTCACGGGGACCTACCGTGAGGTTTATCAACACTTGGCCGAAGGCGCTTGCCAACTCTGCCCCGACTACATCTCCAACCAGCTCACGTTCGACAACGAATCCAAAGTGCTGCTCAGCCGGGATGAGCCCGTGGCTCACCAGAGCGAAACCGCGGCACCACCGATCGACGTGCGTACCGAAGAAGCGCCTGCTGCCGAGACGCCAGCCGCCAGCGAAACTCAAGCCCCTGACGCGCAGCCCGCCGAGGCGCAGTCCGACAACCGCTGATCCGCTCTTCTGCCAGGGACGGCAGCAGCAACTTTTTAGCTTTTTAGTAGCTCTTTCCCCGCGCCATCGTGGAGCCCGCTCATCGAGTGGACTCCACGCCGCCCAAGCTGTCATTTATGTCCGAATACCGTCTGACCCACCTCAAACAACTCGAAGCCGAAAGCATTCACATCATTCGAGAAGTCGCCGCCGAGTTCGAGCGGCCTGTCATGCTTTACTCGATCGGCAAGGATTCCGCGGTGATGCTGCATCTCGCGCTCAAAGCCTTCTACCCTGGCAAACTGCCCTTCCCGCTCCTGCACGTGGATACCACCTGGAAGTTCAAGGAAATGATCGCGTTCCGCGACAAAATGGCGCAGCAGTATGGTCTGGAACTCTTGGTACATATCAACCAGGACGGCATCGACGCTGGCATCGGCCCCTTCACCCACGGCAGCGCCAAGCATACCGACGTGATGAAAACACAGGCGCTCAAACAGGCCCTCAACCATTACCGCTTCGATGCCGCGTTCGGCGGCGCGCGCCGCGACGAGGAAAAATCACGTGCCAAAGAGCGGGTTTATTCGTTCCGCGACAAGAATCACCGCTGGGATCCCAAGAACCAGCGTCCGGAACTGTGGAATCTGTACAACGGCAAGATCAACAAAGGGGAAAGCATTCGCGTGTTCCCTCTGTCGAACTGGACCGAACTCGACGTGTGGCAGTACATCCACCTCAACGACATCCCGATTCCCGATCTTTATTTCGCCAAAGAGCGTCCTGTCGTGGACTATGAAGGCGTCACCATCATGGTCAACGACGAGCGCGTACCCGAGGAACTGCGCAAAAAACAGCGCATGGAAACCGTGCGTTTCCGCACGCTCGGCTGCTATCCGCTCACCGGCGCCATCAAGTCCAAGGCCGCGACGCTTCCGGAAATCATCCAGGAAATGCTGCTGGCCACCACCTCCGAGCGCCAGGGTCGCCTGATCGACAGCGATCAGGCCGGCTCCATGGAGCAGAAGAAACGCGAAGGGTATTTCTGAGGCGCAGCGCCCTGCCCTGGCGCATTAGAGAACTTTTGGTTAATTAGAAATTTAGTTAGAAATTTACCGTTCAGAAAATCTATAGCTCAGAAAATCTATAGTTCAGAAATCAGAGTCATGTCTCACCAATCCGATCTCATCAGTACCGACATCAACGCCTACCTGGCCCAGCACGAGCGCAAGGAATTGCTGCGGCTGCTTACCTGCGGCAGCGTGGACGACGGCAAGAGCACCCTCATCGGGCGCCTCTTGCACGACACCAAGATGATCTACGAAGACCAGCTCGCCGCGATCAAATCCGACAGCCTCAAATCCGGCACCACCGGCACCGCGCTGGACCTCGCGCTCCTGGTCGATGGCCTGCAAGCCGAACGCGAACAAGGCATCACCATCGACGTGGCCTACCGCTACTTCTCCACCGCCAAGCGTAAATTCATCATCGCCGATACGCCCGGCCACGAGCAGTACACGCGCAACATGGCCACCGGCGCCTCCAATTGCGAACTTGCCATCATTCTCATCGACGCCCGCCACGGCGTGATGACCCAAACTCGCCGTCATACCTACATCGCCACACTGCTCGGCATTCGCCACCTCATCGTCGCCATCAACAAGATGGATTTGATGCAGTTCAGCCAAGACGTGTTCGACAAGATCAAGGCCGACTACCTCGCCTTTGCCGGTGAACTCGATACTGGCGAGCTTACCTTCATCCCGATCTCCGCCCTCAACGGCGACAACGTGGTGAACCGCAGCGCACAGGCGCCCTGGTACGACGGCCCCACGCTGATGGAAATGCTGGAAACGGTGAAAATTTCCGCCGACCGCAATTTCGCGGACTTCCGCTTCCCGGTGCAGTACGTGAACCGTCCCAACCTGAATTTCCGCGGCTATTGCGGCACCGTGGCCTCCGGCGTGGTGCGCAAGGGCGATTTGGTACAGGTGCTGTCATCCGGCAAAACCAGCCGCGTGAAATCCATCGTCACGCAGGATGAAGAGCTGGAACTGGCCTATCCGCCGCTCGCCATCACGCTCACGCTCGAAGACGAAATCGACATCAGCCGCGGCGACCTCTTGGCGCACCCCGGCAACCTGCCCACCGCGCGCTCTACTCTCACCGCCACCGTGGTATGGATGAGCGAAGCCGAAATGCAGCCAGGGCGCCTCTACGATTTCAAACACACCACCAAGGCGGTGAGCGGCAACATCAGCAACATTATCCACAGCATCGACGTGAACACGCTAGAGCGGCGCGCAACGTCCAAGCTGAGCCTGAACGAAATCGCTCTGTGCGAACTCAGCTTCGACCAGAACATTTATTTCGATTCTTACAGCGGCAACGCCGGCACCGGCGCCTTCATCATCATCGACCGCCTCAGCAACGTTACCGTGGGCGCCGGCATGATCGTGCAGGACGACAACCTGTCGCGCAGCACCGCTGCCAAGCAAAGCGGGCATGTCACTACCGCAGAACGCGCGGTCCGCTACGGCCAACAACCCGCCACCGTGATGTTCGTGGGCCTCTCAGGCGCGGGCAAATCGACACTGGCGCACGCGCTGGAACGCCGCCTTTTCGACATGGGCCGCGTCAGCACGGTGCTCGATGGCAAGGTGATGCGCCAAGGCATCAGCAAAGACCTGCTGCACGACGCCGCCGGGCGCGCCGAAAACCTGCGCCGCAGCGCCTACATTGCCCGCTATCTGAACGATTCCGGCTTAATCTGCTGCGCCGCCTTCGTGGCCGCCAGCCGGGAAGCGCGCGCGCACGCCATCAGCGTGATCGGCCAAGATCACTGCATCGTGGTGTATCTCAACCCGCCGCTCGACGTCTGCCAAGCGCGCGACCCCAGCGGTCTCTACGCGGCGGCGCAGAACCGCGACGCTGGCGATGTGCCCGGCCTTTCCTTCCCCTACGAAGCGCCGGAAAACCCCGACCTGGTGCTGCCCACCGATCAAATGACGGTGGACGAATGCGTGGATCGTGTCATCAACCTTTTGAAGGAACGGCTGGTATTGTGAGGACACGCGCCCATGCGGGGCGATCCGGCAGTAGAATGGCCCTTCCATCCACTGAGATCGCCGCAGGAAGCCCCGCATGAACGCCGACTCCTCCTTCGATTCCCGCCCCACAGGCAAACGTTACTCCGGCTGGCAAGTCGCCTTTTTTGTACTGCTCGCCGCCGTGGCGGCCATGCTGATCACCGGGTGGTTCGTGTACCGCGTGTTGTTTCCACGCGCCTTCACGCCTACCGAGCTGAACCCCCGCGAACAGCAAGTGCTCGCCGCCAAAATTCAGCAGATTGATGCCACCGCCAATGACACGCCGCTGGAACCTGAGCGCTATCGCGAAAACAATGACAAGCGCACGCTGAATTTCACCGAGCGTGAACTGAACGCCCTGATCGCCAACAACCCGGCAATGGCGCAGCGCTTCTCCATCGCGCTCACCGACAAGCTCGCCAGCGCCAAACTGCTGGTACCTGTGCCGCCCGACTTTCCCGTGCTCGGCGGCAAAACCGTGCAAGTGAACGCGGGCCTCAACCTGTCTTACACCAATGGCCGCCCCGTGGTAGTGCTGCAAGGCCTTAGCCTCTGGGGCGTGCCGATTCCCAGTGCGTGGATGAGCGGGCTCAAGAATGTCGATCTAGTGCAGGAATTCGGTGGCAACCAAGGCTTTTGGCGCGCGTTCGCCGACGGCGTGGACAATATTTCCGTGACGGAAGGGGAGTTGCGGATTCAGTTGAAAGAGTGAGATTTTTTCTGGAACAATCGATATTGATTGTTCCGAATCTACCGAATTCGTAGATGCATCAGCAACAAAAAACCCGCCGGAACTGCTGAACCACTCCGGCGGGTGCTGAGCCGCAAATCACGGCACAAGAGGGAACTGTTGAGAGACCTTGGAGACCACGCTTCAGCTATTAGTTATTAGCTATTGCTGTTGCCTTTGTCGCCATCGACACTGGCCTTGGCATCGAGCAGCGCGCTGACTTGCGCGTTGTATTCAGCCTCCAGTGTGGCCATTTTGGCCTGATAATCGCCGTGCACCTTTTCAAGCATACGCGCCTGTTCAGCGGACAATTCAATCACGGAAACCACCGGCTTGAGCGCGTGCGTCTGTACAACCGAATTCGTACCATCGCTGCCCAGCGCCAGGGCGGGCAGTACCGCAACCATCATCACAGCAAGCAGCTTGTTCATAATGACCTCCCGAGGTCTTTCGTATCGCCACCAAGTTTGGTGGACTTGGTGGGTAATTTAGGCTGCGAAATGACAAAAACTCAGGAGCAATCTGGGCACTAGCGAGGAATGATTCCGCAGCAATAAAGGAACGCTCTTGCACAGTTTTGTGTTAGCTGTAGACATGGCCAGCGACAGCAAACCGGCCCATGGCGATGTTTGACGCTGGAAAAACCAGGAAGTAAGTTATCCTTGAACTCAGACAAGGAAGGACGCCAATGCTCGCTAAACTCACATCAAACAACCAAATCACCTTGCCTCAAGCTGCCGTTTCCAGCATTGATGCTGCGGAATATTTCAATGTAACCGTTGAAAACGGGCGCATCGTTCTAACGCCAGTTCGAGCACAAGAGGCTCAGGCTGTGCGAGACAAACTGGAAAAACTTGGTATTACCGAGCGAGACCTGGAAGACGCCATTGCGTGGGCGCGTCGATGATTTGTCGTGTTGTGCTCGACACAAACATCGTTTTGTCAGCACTGCTTTTCAATACCAAGCGCCTCGCCTGGATACGCCAGGCTTGGCAACAGCAACAGCTACGTCCTTTAGCCTGCACGGAAACCATCAACGAGCTTCTGCGCGTGCTTGCCTACCCCAAATTCAAGCTTACCGCCAGCGACCAGCAGGACTTACTGGCCGATTTTTTACCCTACACCGAGTTTGTAAGTTTGCCGAATCCCTGGCCTGATTTACCGCCATGCCGCGACACGAAAGATCAGGTGTTTCTCGTGCTTGCCGCAACCGGCAAGGCAGACGCCTTGATAACGGGCGATACGGATATCCTCGCCCTGCGTAAAATATTTCCGCACCGGATTCTGACCGCTACCGAATTGGCAGAGCTTCAGTCTTTTCTCCAGGATCCTTGAAATGAATCAAGATCTCCTCATCGTCCTCGCCCTTCTCGGCGCTGCCATCGTCATGTTCGTGCGCAATCGTCCGGCGATGGATGTGGTGGCCGTCATCATGATGACGACATTGCCGCTCACGGGCATCATCAGCGTTGAAGAAGCGCTGGCGGGATTCAGCGATCCGAACATCGTCTTGATTGCGGCGCTGTTCATCGTGGGGGATTCGCTGGTACGCACCGGCGTGACGCACCGCCTAGGGGATTGGCTGCTGCGCTGCGCGGGTTCCAGCGAAGGGCGCTTGGCGTCGTTATTGATGAGTATCACTGCTGGCGTCGGCTCGGTGATGAGTTCGACAGCGGCAACGGCGCTGTTCATTCCGGTGGTGCTGCGCATCACGCGGCGCACCGGCATCGCGCCGCATCGGCTCTTGATGGTGCTCAGCATGGGCGCGCTCATCAGCGGCATGATGACGCTCATTGCCACGGCGCCCAACCTGGTGGTCAATAGCGCACTCATGCGCCAGGGTTTCGAGGGTTTTCACTTTTTCAGCTTCACGCCCTTTGGCGTGACGATCTTGCTGCTGGGAATTCTTTACATGCGTCTGGCGCGGCGCGCGCTGACGTGCGATCTGCCCATGACGGCCTCTGCCAGGCAACCACACTTGCAAGACTGGGTGGAGGAATATGCTCTGGCGGGGCGCGAATATCGCCTGCGCATCGGCAAGGCATCTCCACTCATCGGCAGGACGCTCGGCAGTCTTGGGCTGCGCACAATGGGCTTCAACATCATCGCCATCGAACGGCCTGGCCTTTTGACCACAGAGATCATTCATCCGGTTGCGGCAACACAACTCCATGCGGGCGACAGCGTACTCATCGACCGTTTTGTGACGACGCTGAATATCGGCGAGATTCAACAGCGCTTTGCCCTGGAGCCGCTGCCGCTGACAGGCAGTTATTTCCTCGACCAATCGCAGGCAATCGGCATGGTCGAAGCCTTGGTGCCTCCTGATTCACCGCTGATCGACAAGACCGTGCTCACCAGCCGCTTTCGTTCGGAGCACGATCTGACGGTGCTCGGCCTGCGCCGCGCCACGCAGCCGCTCACCGAAGGCATTCTCGATAAGCCACTGCACGTGAGCGACACGCTGCTGTTGATCGGCCCCTGGCGCGCCATCCGCCGCCTGCAAAACGACAGAACCCAACTTGTCGTTCTAAAAGAACCGGCTGAGTTGCAGGACGCAGCGCCAGCGGCGACGCGCGCGCCCTATGCCTTGCTGATTCTGGCCGCCATCGTGAGCGTAATGGCCAGCGGCATCATGCCCAATGTCAGCGCCGCGCTGGTGGGCTGCCTGCTGTTGGGGTTTTGGCGTTGCACCGATGCCACCAGCGCCTACCGTTCGATTCACTGGCAAACTCTGGTATTGATCGTCGGTATGATGCCGTTCGCAGTGGCGCTGCAAAAAACCGGCGGCATCGACCTGATGGCCACGGGCGTGATCCATGCGCTCGGCGGTTTTGGCGTACATGCGCTGCTCGCCGGGTTGTTTGTCATCACGGCGGTCGTCGGTCTCTTCATCTCCAACACCGCGACGACTATTCTGATGGCGCCAGTGGCGCTCGCCGTGGCCAGCGATGTGAACGCCTCGCCCTATCCTTTTGCCATGATCGTGGCCTTGGCGGCGTCGGCGGCGTTCATGACCCCGGTGTCATCACCCGTGAACGCGCTGGTGGTGGCGCCCGGCAACTATCAATTTGCCGATTTCGTTCGTATCGGCGTGCCGTTCACCGTCATCGTCATGCTCGCCAGCGTCGCCCTGGTGCCCTGGCTGCTGCCGCCTTGAGTAAGAATCTTGCATGGCTGCCGGTCCCTATCTGTACCACTCAGTATCAAATCACGTGAACACGTCATGCAAATCACGGCCAACAGCACTATCCTCTACTGCGCGCACTATCAAGACAGCCTGCGCTTTTATCACGAACTTCTGGAGCTGCCTGTCAGTTTCAAGAAAGACGATTGGTTCATCGAACTGCGCATCAGCGGCTTCGCCCACCTCAGCCTGGCCGATGCCGCGCGCTGCACCATCGCGCCCAGCGGCGGAGCAGGGCTCACCTTGTCTTGGTGCGTCGCCGCGCTGGAGCCCTTGCACCACAAGCTGGCAAGCGCTGGCGTGCGCATCACCAGCATCACGAGCGGCGGCTGGCGCTTGCCGTATTTCTACGCCTATGACCCCGAAGGCACACGCATCGAGTTCTGGAGCATGGGAGGCAATGAAGATCAGAGCTTGTAAGGAACGCGAACGCCCGGCTCATCCGCAGGAAAATCCTTGGTATTGCGCGACACCAGCAACAGCGAATGCACTTGCGCGCTCGCCCACACGATGGCATCGGGCAGGCGCAGCCTTTTCGCCTTGCGAATTGCAACCGCTCGGTTCGCAATCGCTGCGTCAAGCGCGATGACCTCGAACGCATCCAGCCAAGCGCGGATCGCGCCTTCGTCCTCCGCAGACGCGCCCGCCAGCACTTCCATCCACGTAATCGTGCTGATCGCGTGATAGTCATAGCGCGCCAGTTCCTTCTTTGCCGCGCCTATGCCATTGAGATAGTCAATCAAGACATTGGTATCAAACAGCGCCTTCACCATTGCGAACGTAGCTCCTGCTGGTAGGCAAGCCCATCAATCTTTTTCTTCTTCCACAAACCAAACACCTCACCTTCCGATGCCTGTCTGTGCTGCACGATATACGTTGCGATCGCATCACGAATCACCGCCGCGCGTGGACGGCGCTCCAACTCGCTGATCGTGGTCAGCGCATCGATTTGCGCATCGGGCAGGTCAACTAAAATACGGTTCATGGCGGCCTCCTCATTTCGTGATATGTGTATCGTATATATTTCGATACACCAGCGCAAGCGCGAATACGACAGGTTTTTAGACGCGGCGCTGTCCTTGCGTGACTACTTTTGCATGACTACTTTTGCATGACCACTCTTGAGCGATAATGCGTACTCCCTCAAACAAGTCCCTCGCACGCAGAAGGTGCTCACCATGTTTCATCGCTTGTTCACGCTTGGTCTGTGCCTGGCGCTGCTGTCTCCCGCCGGGCTCTTCGCCGCCGACAATCCCTACGCGCCCTTGATCGGTACCTACACGGG
This sequence comes from Pseudomonadales bacterium, assembly GCA_031260485.1. Classification (GTDB taxonomy): domain Bacteria; phylum Pseudomonadota; class Gammaproteobacteria; order Pseudomonadales; family Pseudohongiellaceae; genus CAILUG01. Next base: position 16,192 of record JAIRJU010000218.1, read on the forward strand.
TGAGGTTTTCAACGGTGACGATCTGGATGCGGTTGTCACCGTTTTCTCGTTCACCTCCACCGGCATCCTCACCGGCAGTTACACGGTGGATGAAGAGACTGGCGTCTACAGCGGCACGCTGTCCAACTTTCTGTTTGAAGACGCTCACACCATCTCCATGGAATGGACGGATAAATTCGGCGAAGGTCTGGCGCTGATGGAATTCAGCAGCGATTTCCGTTCCTTCACCGGCGGCTGGACACAGCGCGATGGCCTCAACCCCCTGCCCTGGAACGGTGAAAAAGTCGCCGCAGAATAAGGCCCCATGGCACAATCCAGGCAACGTGGCATTCCCTTGAAATTTTGCAGTGTCGCGTACAATCGTCTTTCGTTTACCCCACGCGTTTACCCCACGCAACCTGTCAGGAGTAACCATGCACAAGAACACACTGCTGCTCTCTCTCACCACCTTGGCGCTGGCGCAAGCGCTGCAGACGGCTTACGCCGCCGACGCCGCCAATACCAGCGCCAATCTTGGCCAAACCACCTTCCGCGCCCAATGCGGCTTGTGCCACAGCGCCGAAGCCAACGACAACGGCGGCGCACAAGGCCCTAACTTGCAAGGCATTTTTGGCCGCGCCGCGGCGGGCAGCGCGGAATTCTCCTACAGCGAAGCGCTGCGCGGTGCGCACCTCACCTGGGATGCCGCCACACTCGACCGCTTCCTCGCCAGCCCCACCACGGTGGTACCCGGTTCCGCGATGGTGGTGCCGGTGCCGAACGACGCCGACCGCGCCAATGTCATCGCTTACTTTGAAGCCTTGAGCAAAGGCAGTTTCCAGCCCGCCCAGCCTCCACAACGTGGCCCCGGTGGCGGCGGTGGTGGCGGCTTCCGCGCGCCAGAGCCGATTTCGCAAGTGGATGCCGATTGGCGCAACGACAAGCCTGGCCGCGTGCATCGCATTGATCTCGACAAACTGCCCGCGCCTTATGCTACCCAAGGCGTCAGCAACTTCCCGCGTTTGGTCCCCAAACCCGCCGATGCGCAATTGCAGGTGCCGGAAGGTTTCAAGGTAGACATATTCGCCAGCGGCCTCACCGGCCCGCGCGCCATGATCGTGGCCGCCAACGGTGACATCATTCTGGCCGAAACCCAAGCGGGCCGCGTTTCGGTGCTGCGCCCCAGCGCAGACGGCAGCAAAGCCGCCAGCACTACCGTCTTTGCG
>JAIRJU010000239.1 GCA_031260485.1 Pseudomonadales bacterium
GCATTCATTTCATTTCCGCGTTGCATGGCACGGGCGTCGGCAATCTTTACGATTCCGCGCACGCCGCTTATGAATCAGCGTTCAAAAAAATCACCACCGCTCGGCTTACGCAAACGCTAGCGCGCATCATCGCTGGCCACGAGCCGCCGCTCGCCAATGGCCGCCGCATCAAACTGCGTTACGCGCATGTCGGCGGCCATAACCCGCCGGTATTCGTGATTCACGGCAAGCAAACCGACAAACTGCCGGATTCCTACGTGCGCTATCTGGAAAAGAATTTCCGCAAGCTGCTGCGCCTGGAAGGCACGCCGGTGCGCATCGAACTGCGCAGCGACGACAACCCCTTCACCAGCGAAGAAAGCGGCATGGACTACCGCCAGGTGGCGCGTCGCCGCCGCATTCTCAAGAACCGCGAATACCTGCGCGACCGCAAGCAATAACCCGCCGCATGAAACCGTTCTGCATTCTCAAGACCGGCACCGCCATTGCCGGTGTGCCGCCCGAGTGGGGAGATTTTGAACATTGGATCGCCAACATGGCGGCGCTTGCCGATGATGCCTGGTTTTGCTGCGACGTCAGCGCGGGCGCTGTACTGCCCGTTTTCACGGACATCAGCGGTGTCATCATCACCGGCTCGCCGGCGATGGTCACCGATCGTGAGCCCTGGAGCGAACGCAGCGCCAGTTGGTTGCGCACGGCGGTGGCGCGCCAGGTGCCCATCCTCGGCATTTGTTATGGCCATCAACTGTTGGCGCACGCGCTCGGTGGCCGTGTCGATTACCACCCCAAGGGCCGCGAAATCGGCACCAAAGCCATGCTCGGCACCGCCGCCGCGCAACATGACCTCTTGTTCCAGATTCTTCCCGCGCGTTATACGGCGCACACCACCCACAGCCAGAGCGTGCTGGCATTGCCAAGCGGCGCCACGGTGCTGGCCGCCAACGCCTTCGAGCCGCACCACGGCGTGCGCTTCGCACCTTGCGCCTGGGGCGTGCAATACCACCCGGAATTCACCGTGCCACTCATGAGCAAGTATCTCGAACTGCGCTCCACCGCCTTGCGCCAGGAAGGCTTGAATCTTGAACTGCTGCAAGCCGAGGTCGGCATTACAGAGGAAGCCAGCGCACTGCTGCCGCGTTTTGTGGCGTTGGCGCGTTCTTGATCAAATTGTTGATATTACCTCTCCCCTCGCCCGCTGGTGAGAGAGGGTTGGAGAGGGCAGAGCTTTTTATTCCTGCACCAAACGACACACCGTTTCCACCCAGGCCGGGTGAGTGTTGAGGCAGGGGATGAGCGTGAGGCTGGTGCCGCCTGCGTGTTTGAAGGTTTCCAGGCCTTGCAGCTCGATCTCTTCCAAGGTTTCCAAACAATCGGTCACGAACGATGGGCACAGCACCAGCACTTTCTTCACGCCTTTAGCGGCGAGAATTTTCAAGGTGTGCTCCGTGGTGGGTTCCAGCCATTTGGCGCGGCCCAGGCGTGATTGGAACGATATTGAATACTGCTCCTGGCGCAGCCCGCTGGCCGCCACGAAGGCGGCGGTGGTGCGCATGATTTGATGGCGATAGCAGGTAGCGTGCGCGGGTGAATCCACTTGGCAGCAGTTTTTGGTCTTCAGGCAGTGCTTATGAGTGGGATCGGCGCTGCGCAAGTGTTGTTCCGGCAAGCCGTGATAGCTGAACACTACGTGATCGAAACTCTGCTCCAGCCAAGGCTTGGCGCTTTCCACCAGCGCGTTGATGTAGCTGGGGTGTGCGTAGAAGGGGGGGGGTACTGTCAGTGTCACGTTCAAATGGTGCTTTTTGATTACACGCTCGGCCTCGTTCACGCAGGTGAGCACCGTGCTTTCCGCGTAATGCGGATACAGCGGCAGCAGCAGAATTTCCGTGATGCCGGGCAGCGCCGCCAGTTTGAGCACACCGCCTTCGAGCAGGGGGCGGCCATAGCGCATGGCTACCGCCACCGGCAGCGGGATGCGCGCCTGTACTTCTTTCAACAAATCTTGCGACAGCGCCACCAGCGGCGAACCGCGCGGGGTCCAGATGTTGCCATAGGCGTAAGCGACACGATCGGGCCGCTTGGGCAGAATGAAAAGACTCACGAGCAAGCGCCGCAGCAGCCAGGGCAACTGGATCACGTGGCGATCCATCAGGAATTCATCGAGGTAATGGCGCACGGAAGGAATGTCCGGGCGGTCGGGCGAACCGAGGTTCACCAGAAGAACGGCGCGTTGGCTCATGGTAGTCTGCGAGGGCTGTGGCTAGGGCTGCCTAAAAAGGAGCGCAGTGTAACAAAGGCGGCGCGCGGCAGAACCCTGGTTGCCGTCATCTAACTTCATCAATGAGGCGCTTCATGCAGAGTGAGATCAGCAAGCCCAAGGTGGGTATCAGCAGTTGCCTCATGGGGCAGGCGGTGCGTTATGACGGCGCCGCCAAATATTCGCGCCTGTGCATGGAAGAGTTGCGCGAGTGCTTCGAGTTCGTCAGCACCTGCCCTGAACTGGGCGCAGGGCTGGGTGTGCCGCGTCCGCCGCTGCGTCTGGTGGGCGAGCCCGCTGCGCCGCGGATGGTGCAGGTGGCGGCGCCCGGCACTGACATGAGCCACGCGCTGCGTGCTTACGCGGCGCAGCGAATGCCACAGCTTGCGGAACTCTGCGGTTATATTTTCATGCCCAATTCCCCTAGCTGTGGCCTGAGTGGAGTGGCGCTGTATCGTGCCGACGGCAGCCTGCATGAAGGCGGCACCCGCGGCCTTTTTGCCGCCGCGCTGCTTGCCGCCTATCCTGACTTGCCGGTCGAAGAAGAGCCACGCCTCTACGACCGTGGCCTGCGTGCGCAATTCATCGCTCGAGTCATGGCGCTGCACCGCCAGCGCGCGGCGGCTCTGCACGCGCTGGATTGAAGCAAGCCAGCGGTTTTGTACCGATGATTCACTGCCGGATGATGCAATCGAGAAAGCGGATGCGCGCTTGCGGAGCGGCGTCCACGCTGAGGCTGTGCCAAAGCAGGCGGTTTTCGGCATTGACGAGTAGCGTGTGGTGCGTATTTTCCTGCTGCCAATAAAAGGGCCCGGCTTCGGCCAGCGCTTGCATTGACGCGGTGTGCCCGTCGTAGTGAAGGGTATAGCGGCCAGCGCCATCATCGGCGAGCACGAGCGGTTCCATACGGAATTCAATGTGCTGGTCATCCGCGCGGCATTGGCCTGCGCCATCGCAGGTCTTTGTAACATGACAATCGAACAGACGCACGGCGCCTTCAGCGTGAACGATCAAGGGTAGTAGCGCGGTGCTGAACAATAGCCAGGAAGCAAGCGTGGACATGGGCGCGTTCTCACGTAAAAACAGTCGTGAGAGCATCGCGCAGAATCAGTTGAGTTGTAAACATTGCTGTCCGCGCGTGGTTGGCCGCATCTATGGTGTAGCCTCTGGGGGCTCCCGCGCCTTCTTCAGGGGGCGCCCGCAAGTACGTCCATGTAGGGCTCGGTTCGCGCCTTCCATGGCGCTCACCGCCCCTGAAGAAGGCGCGGGAGCCCCCAGAGGCTTCGACGTCCCGCAAAAGAACTTCGCCACTCGCGTTACAATGCGTGGCCTATGAACCCGCATCCTTACGATGATCTCAGCCCTGCGCGCGTGCTCGATGCAGTCGATGGCCTTGGCCTCATCAGCGATGGCCGCTTGCTGGCGCTCAATAGCTATGAGAATCGCGTCTATCAAGTCGGTATAGAAGGCGGGGAGCCAGTGGTGGCGAAGTTCTACCGTCCTGGGCGCTGGAGCCGCGCGCAGTTGGAGGAAGAGCACGCCTTTTTATTTGAACTGGCGCAAGCCGAACTCGGCGTGGTGGCGCCGCTGGGAGAGCCGGGGCGCAGTTTGCATTGGCGCGAGCCGTTCTGGTTTGCGCTGTTTCCGCGCCGCGGCGGACGCAGCCCGGAATTGAATTTCGACACGCTGGAACTCTTGGGTCACAGCCTCGGCAAATTGCACGCGCTCGGCGCGCAGCAGCGCTTCACCGCGCGTGAAGCGCTGAGCGTGGATAATTTCGCCATAGCCAGCGCCGAGTTTCTATTGCGTGAAAATTTCATTCCCGCCGACTTGCGCGTGGCTTATGAAAGTCTGGTGCGCGATGTGGTGCAGCGCCTGCGCGCGCATTGGCAGGAGGCGCTCGCTCTCAAGCTCAAGATGAACTTGCGCCTGCATGGCGATTGCCACCTCGGCAACATTCTCGTGCGCGACGATCAGGTATTTCTGGTGGATTTCGACGATTGCCGCAGCGGGCCTGCGATACAGGATTTATGGATGCTGCTCAGCGGCGAGCGCGAGCAATGCCAGGCGCAGTTGAGCGCGTTGATCGAAGGCTATGCGCTGTTTCATGATTTCGATGCGCGCGAACTCATGCTGGTGGAAACACTGCGAACGCTGCGCCTGATGCACTACAGCGCCTGGCTGGCGCGGCGCTGGAGCGATCCGGCGTTTGGGCGCAGTTTTCCCTGGTTCAACACGCCGCGCTATTGGGCGCAGCATGTATTGGAATTGCGCGAACAACTCGCCGCGCTGGATGAAGCGCCGCTGCGGTTGTATTAGAAGCAGCAGAATCATCGTGTAGCGCCAAGAAAGATATAGCGTAACGGCAGCCAACGGCGAGCATCCCGCCCACTTCCTCGGGTATGATGCTCGCTGGTTTCGTTCAGGAAGGTTGCCCATGCCCTCGTTACGTCATCTGCTCGTTGCTTGCATCGCTTGCGCCCTGGTTGCCTGCGCCAACATTGGCGCCGCGGCTTCCGCCACTGACGACGACATCGCCAAAAGTCCGCGCGATACCCGTGCCTACCGCGCGCTCACACTCGATAACGGAATGCGCGCGCTGCTCATTTCCGATCCGGCTACAGAAAAGGCCGCGGCGGCGCTGGATGTCGGCGTAGGCTCCAACGCGGATCCGGCGCAATTTCCCGGTCTTGCGCACTTTCTGGAACACATGCTGTTTCTGGGCACCGATCAGTTTCCCAAGGCGGGCGAATACCAGGAATTCATCAGCGGCAACGGCGGCTCGCTCAATGCCTACACTGCCTACGAAAACACCAACTTCTATTTCGACATCAACAAAAATCAATTGGAACCAGCCCTGGCGCGCTTTTCACGCTTCTTCGTGGCGCCGCTCTTCACGCCCGACTACGTGGACCGCGAACGCAACGCGGTGAACTCCGAATACCAAAGCGGTTTGCAAGATGATAGCCGCCGCGCTTACTCCGCGCTCAAGGACGTGCTCAATCCTGCGCATCCGCTGGTGGGATTTTCGGTGGGCAGCCTCGACACGCTGCGCGATCATGACGGCCTCAGCCTGCGCCAGGCGCTGCTCGATCACTACGACCGTTACTACTCCGCCAATCTCATGAACGTGGCGCTACTGGGTGCGCAATCGCTGGATGAACTCGAAACGCTGGTGCGGCGCTATTTTTCTGCCGTTCCCAACCGTGACCGGCGCGCGCCGCTCTCCGCCGTGCCCTTGTTCAGCCCTGGCTCGCTGCCTGCGCAACTCAGCATCGAACCGGTGCGCGACAGCCGCGCGCTCAGCTTTACCTTTCCCATTCCCGACATGCGCGCGTATTACCGCGGCAAACCGCTCGATTACATCGGCAATCTGCTCGGGCATGAAGGCGAGGGCAGCCTCCTGGCGCTGCTGCGCGCGCGCGGCTGGGCCAATAGCTTGAGTGCTGGCGGCGGTTTTGCGTATCACGATGCCAGCACCTTCAGCGTCAACGTAGGGCTGACCGAAGAGGGCTTGCAGCATGTCGATGACATCGGCGCGCTGTTGTTTCAGTTCATCGCCTTGGTGCGCGCAGAAGGCATTCATGACTGGATGTACCAGGAACTGCGCACCATGGCGGCGTTGTCTTTCGAGTATCAAGACCCCACGAGCCCGATCAATTACGTGAGTGGTTTGTCGAGCCGGATGCGGGAATTCCCGGTGCAGGATCTGCTCACCGCGCCGTATGTGTACGCGGATTTCGACACCGCGCGCATCCAGCAGGCGCTGGACGCGCTGCGGCCCGATAACCTGCTGCTGACGCTCAGCGCGCGTGGCGTGGCGGCGGATCGCAGCGATCCCTGGTATGGCGTGCGTTATGGTTTCAAACCGATCGAGCCAGAACGTCTGGCGCGCTGGACGCCAGTGTCACCTGGCAATTTTTCACCTGGCAATGCTTCACTTGGCAATGAACTGACGCTGCCCAGCCCCAACCCCTTCATTCCGCAAAACCTGGCGATCAAGCCCATGCTGGGCACACCACAACCTGCGGGTGTGCCGAGCGCCGCGGCGAAGCCTGAGTTGTTGGTGGATGCGGGCGGTGTGCGGCTATGGTTCAAGCAGGATCAGGAATTTAAGGTGCCGCGCGCCAATTTTTATGTGTACGCGCTGACGCCGCTGTTCAATCAGGATTTGCGTAACTCGCTGCTGGCGAGTTTCGTGGTGAGCCTGGTCAACGACAAGCTCAGCGCCTATTCCTATCCGGCGAATCTGGCGGGCGCCTATTTTGGCCTCGCGGGACGTGCGCGCGGTTTCACCTTGACCGTGGGCGGTTACGACGACAAGCAACGCGAACTGCTTGACGCGCTACTGAGCACGCTGACACGCGCCGAGTTCGAGCGCGAGCGTTTCGACATCATCAAGACGGAAATGCTGCGCGGCTGGCGCAACGCCGCGCTGCAAACGCCTTACGTCAGGCTGTTCCAGCAAGTGCAAGGGCTCTTGGTGCTGCCGTACTGGTCGGAGCAGGAGCGCATCGTTGCGGCGCAAACCATCACGTTTGAAGATGTCAGGGCCTTCGTGCCGCAGATGCTCGGCGCATTGCGCCTCGAGGCGCTGTATCACGGCAACGTGCAGCCGGATGACGCCCGCGCCATGCTCGACATCGTGACGCGCTACCTCAAGCCCGACCCTGCCGCGCCGCTGCCCGGTTTTGGTACCGTGGTAAAACTGCAAGCCGCGCAGCGCGTGGTGCAGGAGCAGGAAATCGCGCACGACGACAGCGCCATCGTGATTTACCAGCAAGGCGTGGATGACAGCCTGCACACGCGCGCGACCTTGAGCCTCTTGGCCTCGATTTTGAACGCCCCGTTCTACGACAGCCTGCGCACGGAACAGCAGTTGGGTTACATCGTCAACGCCAGCACGCTGCCGATTCTCAATGTGAGCGGCCTGGTGTTCTACATCGAATCGCCGGTGGCCGATCCGCTGGTGCTCGAAGCGCGCATCGACGCCTTCCTGCACGACTACGTGGCCGTGCTCGATGCCACCTCGCAGGCCGCCTTCGAGAACACCAAGCAAGGCGTGCTCACCAACCTGCGGCAGCCGCCGCGGCGCCTGGAAGCGCTCAGTGGTCGTTACTGGAGCGACATTCTGATCGAGGAATACGCCCAGGATTCCACGCTGGCCATGGCCGACGCCATCGCCGCGCTAACCT
>JAIRJU010000332.1 GCA_031260485.1 Pseudomonadales bacterium
ATGGCGATCATCGGCATTTCCTCCATTCACCTGCTCAAGACCTTCATCGAAGTGGGCAACCTCGGCGCACCGGACAGCAAGTTCACCACCGAGGGGGTGATGTGGCAAACCATCATTCATACTGTTTTCATCCTGTCGGCCATCGGTGTGGCCTGGACTGATCGGCTGATGGCTTCCCCCAGCGGCAACGGGCAGCACACTCATTGAAGCGGCACGTTTTGTGTGTGAAAAGCCCGGCAACCGACCTGGGCGGCGGCGCCGCTGCTTGACTTAGCGTTAGACCTTCTCATCACTGCAAGCATAGGAGAATTTCTCGTGCATCCCATCATTCGGAAAACACTTGGCGGTTTGTCGCTGCAATACTACCTGCGCCAGTTTATGTTTGGCTTGGTGATGGCCGCTCTCCTTTATTTCCTGACCACCCAAGGTGGCCGGCCCTTCGAGTTGTGGTTTTTTACGCTCACCAGCACCTTGCTGTACCCTTATTCACGCTTTGTCTATGAAAGCATCGTTGGTTTCGTCATGGGTGAAAATGTATTTTTTGTGAATGCCCTTTTAATGCTCATCACAAAAATTTTTACCATGTTCTTGTGCTGGGGCTTTGCCTGGTTTATTGCGCCCATTGGCCTGGTTTATCTTTATTATCATCACACCAAGGCGGAACAGGAATAAGAAGCAGAACAAGGAACAGAGAGATCGGTGAAAAACACCAATAGCGGCTGGATCAACGGTTTTATCGGCGTGGCCATTTTCGCAGGGTCGCTGCCCGCCACCCGCGTCGCCGTCACCGATTTCAGCCCGATGTTTCTGACTTCTGCGCGGGCAAGCATTGCCGCCGTGCTGGGCTTGGCACTGTTGCTTGCGCTGGAGCAGCCTCGCCCCAAGCGCGCGGATATTGCCGCGCTGGCCATCACTGCGTTGGGCGTGGTGGTCGGCTTTCCACTCCTGACGGCCTTGGCCTTGCAACATATCACCTCCGCGCATTCCGTGGTTTTTATCGGCGTACTGCCGCTATGCACGGCCATGTTCGCCGTGATCCGCGGCGGCGAGCGTCCCCGGCCAGCATTTTGGCTGTTCTCGATGGCGGGCAGCGCCTGTGTCATCGGCTTCGCCGCGATGAGCGGCCTCGCGGCGTCGCTGCAAGGCGATTTGTTGATGCTGGCCGCTGTCGTCGTATGCGGCCTCGGCTATGCGGAAGGCGCGCGCCTTTCCCGCACACTGGGCGGGTGGCAGGTCATCAGTTGGGCCTTGCTGCTGTCGCTGCCGCTCATGTTGCCGCTGGCGCTGCTGACCCGGCCGGCAACATTCGATCATATCGGTTTGCCCGCATGGATCGGCCTAGCCTACGTGTCGATTTTCAGCATGTTGATCGGTTTCGTGTTCTGGTATCGCGGTTTGGCGCAAGGCGGCATCGCGGCGGTCGGACAACTGCAATTGCTTCAACCTTTCATGGGCTTCGGCCTGGCGGCGTTGCTGCTGAATGAAGCGGTGAACTCGACCATGCTCATGGTGACGCTCGGCGCGGTCACCTGCGTTGCCGGAGCGAAAAAATACGCCAAATAAGCCAGATGCTCGGCATACCTCTCACTACTTGCGATACAACAACGAAAAATCCACCACCACGCTCGGCGTGATGCTGTTGAGCCCGGCGAGGGCGCGCAGTTCTTCCACGCCTTCGGCAAGGCCAAAACTGGCGGCGCTGACGATCAGCGGCTTCACCAGATTCACCTGCAAAGTCGTGTTCGTCAGTTTCACCACTTGCAGATCGGCGGGCATTTCCTGCGTCATTCCATGCAGGCTCACCGTCACAGGATAAGTCGCGGTGGCGGGCACTCCGGGTTTCAGATCGTCCAGCGCGCCGCTGTCTACCGGCACGCTGATCGTGGCTTCAGGGAATTGCTCTACCTGGAACACGATGTCGCGCATACGTTGGTCACGCACTTCCACCGCGGTATCGACCGTAGCGAGATTCAAACGCAAAGTAGCCATGCCATTGTCACTGATGGCGCCGCTGAGCCCGGCAATGCTGTTCACTTCGCTGACCGTGGCGTTCTTGCTGGTGACGTAATGGAACGTGGAGGCATTGTTGTCGAGGCTCCAATCCGCCCGGGCGATGGCGGCAGCGCCAGCCAGGGTCACGGCCAAGCCGATCTTGCTCATAAGCTGTTTCATGCGTGTGCTCCTGTGGCAATTAACGTGAATGCGCCAACGCTCAAAGCGCGGCTTCGAGTTCCGGCAGCGCCGTGAAGAGATCGGCGACCAGGCCATAATCGGCCACCTGGAAAATCGCCGCTTCGGGGTCTTTGTTGATGGCAACGATGACTTTGCTGTCTTTCATGCCTGCCAGATGCTGGATGGCGCCGGAAATGCCTACCGCGATGTAAAGCGCTGGCGCCACCACTTTGCCGGTCTGCCCCACTTGCAAGGCATTGCTCACGTAGCCGGCATCCACCGCGGCGCGCGACGCGCCCACCGCGGCGCCAAGTTTATCGGCCAAGCGTTCCACCAACGTGAAATTTTCCGCACTGCCAAGACCGCGGCCACCCGATACCACGATCTTGGCCGCCTCCAGTTCAGGCCGCGCGCTGACGTTGAGTTGTTCGGAAACGAACGCACTGTTGCCGCTGTGCGCGGGCAGCGCGAGGGTGGCAACCGGCGCATTGCCGCTCAATGCGGCTTCCGCAAACGACGAGGCGCGCACCGTGAGCACTTTCACGGCATCTTCAGAACGCACTTTCAACAAGGCGTTGCCCGCATAGATCGGGCGCACGAAAGTATCGCGGCTTTCGATGGCGAGCACGTCGGAAAGCTGCGCCACATCGAGCAGCGCGGCCACACGCGGCAACACACTTTTGCCGGTGGCGCTGGCGTTGGCCAGCACGGCACCGGCGCCAGAAGCCTTGACCAGACTCAGCAATAAATCAGCGATACGCTCGGCAGGCTGATGCGCGGCATCAGCAGCTTCGCTCAGCCACACCTTGCCGACTCCCGCAATAGTGGCCGCCGCCGCCGCCACTGTGGCGCAGCCGCTGCCCGCCACCACGATCTCAACCTCATCGGCCAAGTGCCGCGCGGCGCTCACCAGCGCGCGCGTGACGGCCTTGAGTTGTTGATTGTCGTGTTCGGCTAATACAAGCGCTTTCGTGGCAATAGCATTCATGGCAATAGCGTTCCTGGTAATAACATTTATGGTAGTACCTTGGCCTCGCGCAATTTGGCAACGAGTTGCTGCACATTCTCTACTTTGATGCCCGCCTGGCGTTCTGGCGGCTCGCTGACGCTGAGCGTGCGCAGATGTGTTTTCAATGGCACGCCAAGCTGCTCGATGCTGAGTACGTCCACCGGCTTTTTCTTGGCTTTTATGATGTCGGGCAGCTTGGCGTAGCGCGGCTCGTTGAGGCGCAGGTCGGCGGTGACCACGGCGGGCAACGTCAAACGCAGTGTCTGCGTGCCGCCGTCCACTTCGCGGCTGACAACGGCAGCGCCGCCCGCCACCTGCACCGCTGAAGCGAAGGTCGCCTGCGGCAAGCCGCACAGCGCGGCCAGCATTTGGCCCACCTGATTGTTGTCGGAATCAATGGCCTGCTTGCCGAGCAGAATCAGCCCTGGCTGTTCGCGTTCCACCACCGCTTTGAGCAGCTTGGCGATGTTGAGCGATTCCAGTTCATCGGAAGCTGGCACATGAATGGCGCGGTCAGCGCCGAGCGCCATCGCGGTGCGCAATTGCTCGACCACTTTGTCGGAGCCGACAGACACCACCACGACCTCGCTGGCAGCGCCTTGCTCTTTGAGGCGCACAGCCTCTTCGAGCGCGATTTCACAGAAAGGGTTCATGGCCTGCTTGGCATTGGCAAGATCAACGCCGCTCTGATCGCTTTTGACCCTGACTTTGACGTAGGCGTCGAGCGTGCGTTTGATGGCAACGAGAATACGCATAACGGAATTACTTGTCGTTTCGAGTTGGTTGTTCGTAAAAGCTCGCCATTATAATGGCGGCCTTTGTGCAAATGACAGTTCAAGGATCCGCTTTGTCTGCTTCCAGCCCCATCGAACGCGAACGCATGGACTTCGATGTCTTGATCGTTGGCGCCGGCCCTGCCGGCCTCGCCACCGCCTGCCGCCTGGCGCAGTTGGCCCAAGACGCCGGGCGTGAACTCAACATCGCGGTACTCGAAAAAGGCGCCGAGGTCGGCGCGCACATCGTCTCCGGCGCGCTCCTGGAAAGTTCCGCCTTGGATGCCCTCTTCCCCGATTGGCGCGAGCGCGGCGCGCCGGTGGAATTACAAGTGCAAAGCGAAGACGTGCTGTATCTCACCGCCCAGCGCAAGCTACGCATTCCTGATTTTCTAGTGCCCAGCGATCTGCACAACGCGCAGCGCTCCTACCTCATCAGCCTGGGCAATTTGTGCCGCTGGCTGGCGCAACAGGCGGAGGCGCTGGGCGTAAATGTACTCACCGGCTTCGCCGGTTCCAAACTGCTGTTCACTGCCACCAACCAGGTCGAAGGTGTGCAGACTGGCGATCTCGGCCTGCACCGCGACGGCACGCCTGGCGCCAATTTCACGCCCGGCTATGCGCTTCATGCCGCCTACACCGTGCTGGCCGAAGGCTGCCGGGGGCAATTGGGCAAGGAGGTCATCGCGCATTACGGCCTGGACGCGGCTTGTGGCCCGCAGCATTACGCGCTCGGCATCAAGGAAATCTGGGAAGTCGCCCCCGCACAAGCGCGCCCGGGCCATGTGTTGCACACGCTGGGCTGGCCGTTGAGCGAACACGGCGCCAGCGGCGGCGGCTTTCTCTATCACCAGGGCGGCAATAAAGTGGCGGTGGGGCTCTTCACCGATCTCAATTACGCCAATCCCTGGCTCAGCCCTTACGAAGAATTCCAGCGCTACAAGCAACATCCGGTGCTGGCTACGATACTGCGCGGCGGCAAGCGTCTGAGTTACGGCGCGCGCGCGTCGGTCAAGGGCGGCTTGCAGGCGCTGCCAAAGCTGTACTTTCCTGGCGGTATTCTGGTGGGCGACGCTGCGGGTTTTCTCAACACGCTCAAATTGAAGGGCGTACACACGGCGATGCACTCCGGCCTCTTGGCCGCCGAGGCGCTGTTCGCCGCGCTGCAACATGAAAGCCCGCCGCGCGAGCTAGTGGCGTATCAAGAGGCCTTCGCGGCCTCTGCCCTGCGCACGGAACTGCACAAAACCCGCAACGTCGGCCCGGCCTTGCACAAGCTGGGCACTCTGTGTGGCGCCGCATTC
>JAIRJU010000015.1 GCA_031260485.1 Pseudomonadales bacterium
ATTCCGCTTGGCACCTATGACCGTTTCGTGGCCGCCTTGCAGGCGTCTCAGCCACAGGGCATGGGCGAAGAAACCGTCTACATCGTGAAGAGCGGCGACACGCTCAGCAAGATCGCCAGCAACTACAGAGGCGTGAGCGTGGCCGAGATTCAGACCAACAACGGCATCAGCGGCTCGCGGCTCAGCATCGGTCAAAAACTGCGCATTCCTGGCCCGCGCAGTGGCACTACCATCACGCTGGCCAGCACCGCGCGTGAATCCGTCACCTACGACAAGCTCGAAGCGCGCCCGATCAAGCTGGAAGATGGCTTTCAACTGGTGCAGCAGAGTGGCTCCAGGCCAGGCAAACCGCTGCTCGCCGTGCGCCTGACCGCAATCGACGAAGACGAAGGCGTGATGAGCTTGGTGCCCACCATCTACAAGGTGCGCAGCGGCGACACGCTCGGCAGCATTGCCCAGCGCTTTAGCGTATCGGTGGCCAGCATCCGCGAAGGCAACCGGCTGTCGGGCAGCACGATTCGCCCCAACCAGGAACTGACCATCCACTCGGCCACCTCCACCCGGCTGGACGCCGCCGCCGCGCCCATCGCCACCGCCCAGCAAAGTCTGCGCAGCTACAAAGTGCGCTCGGGCGACAACCTGTATGACATCGCACGCCAGTTCGGCGTGAGCCTGGACGCTCTGCGGCAGCGCAACAACCTCTCCAGCGACTTGCTGCGCATCGGCCAAACTTTGCGCATCGACTGACCGCTGGCCTCTGCACACGGCGGCGCCCAAGGGCGCCGCCTGCTTTTGCGGCAGCAACATTTCCCGCGTTTACTTTTGCATTTGCCCGAATGACCCATTACAATCTGCCGCCCTGTTACCGCCACCCCCTGCCAAAGGACGCGGATACACGCCAGAATTCGTAACTGAATCAACCAATTAACTGAACTGGAACCTCTATGCCCGTAGTTCGCATCAAAGAGAATGAACCGTTCGACGTGGCCCTGCGCCGCTTCAAGCGCTCCTGTGAAAAAGCCGGCGTCCTGGCCGAAGTCCGCCGCCGCGAGTTTTATGAAAAGCCCACCTCCGTGCGCAAGCGCAAGGCCGCCGCCGCCGTAAAGCGCCATCAAAAGAAAGTTTCCCGCGAAAACCGCCGCAGTCAGCGCCTCTACTGAGCCATTAGCCGGTCCTTGGGGTCGGCCTTTTAGGGCCAAGTCCTTAGGTTAGATAGATAGATAGGCGAAATTCATCCCGCGCATCAATATAAATCCAGCATGAGCACAACCCGCTTCGTTATATTGACAACTTTTTTTGCAGGTGTGATCGTCGCCCTACTCATACCGGCACAAGCACAGACGCTGCAATCACTGCAATCCGCAGCAGAACACGGTGATGCTACTGCTCAAAACGACCTAGGTACGATATTTGCTCATGGCGAAGGTGTCAGCCAAGACTATGCTCAGGCGATGAATTGGTACCGCAAGGCTGCGGAACAAGGGTATGCCAAGGCCCAGAATAATCTTGGCACCATGTACTCCCAAGGCTGGGGCATTCCCTTCGACTATGTGGAGGCGTTCCATTGGTTTCACAAAGCAGCCGAACAAGGGGAGAAGACCGCCCAATTCAATATCGGCGTATCGTACGAATACGGTCAAGGTGTTGGCTTCAGCGATGTGCAAGCCGTTGCCTGGTATCGCAAGTCGGCAGAACAAAATTTTCCTCTTGCCCAATTCAGACTTGGCCGAGCGTACGAGCGCGGTATGGGGGGCCTTGTCAAGGATGACACCCAAGCCGCTGCGTGGTACCGCAAGGCCGCCGAACAAGGACAAATTGATGCCCAGCTCAATCTTGCGGGGGCGCTCCTGCATGGTTGGGGCGTTGCCACAGACGAAGCGCAAGCCGCCATTTGGTACCGCAAGGCCGCTGAACAGGGTAACCGCGATGCTCAGGACTTTCTTGCCTATCTGTATACGGAGGGACGAGGTGTTACCAAAGACTGCGCCCAGGCACAGGTTTGGTTTGCCAAGTCAGGCCGCAGAGAGGAAGACATGCCTGCCTGTAATTGAGCGTTGTTCTGCGCCTAACACTCAACCCGGACGGCTTCGCCACCGGTTAATTTGGTGATAGATAAATAGCCATGACAGACCACCCGATCAAAGCCCGTATCGTCGCTGCGATGAAAGACGCGATGCGGGCGCATGAAAAAGAGCGCCTGGGTGCCATCCGCCTGATTCTGGCGGAGTTCAAGAGAATCGAAGTGGATGAGCGCATTGATGTCGATGACAGTCGCGCCCTCGGCGTGCTCGACAAAATGGTCAAGCAGCGGCGCGAGTCCATCAAGCAGTACGACGCCGGTGGCCGCCCCGAACTCGCCGCGGTGGAACAGGCCGAGATCGACGTGATCCAGACCTTTCTGCCCACCGCGCTCAGCGCCGCCGAGATCGACGCCATCATCCAAGCCGCCATCGCGGCGAGCGGCGCCTCCAGCATGAAGGACATGGGAGCGGTGATGAACAGCGCCCGTCCACAGTTGCTTGGCCGCGCCGACATGGGCATGGTCAGCCAGCGCATCAAACAGCTTCTGCCATAAACCGCTTTTGGCGTAAATTGCCGTTGTAAGCAAGGCCTGGGACTGCGGTCTCGGGCCTCTCTGTTATCCTCGCTCTTCAGGTTATTCAGAGCCCCTCATGGCCGGGATCATTCCACAGCGTTTCATCGACGACCTGCTCAGCCGCGTAGACCTCGTGGATGTGGTCGATGCGCGGGTGAAGCTGCGCAAGACAGGCAAGAACTACGCCGGGCTCTGCCCCTTCCATCAGGAAAAATCCCCCTCGTTCACCGTGCAACCCGATAAGCAGTTCTATTACTGCTTCGGCTGCGGCGCGGGCGGCAACGCCATCGGCTTCGTCATGGACTACGAAAATCTCGAATTCCCCGACGCCGTGGAATTGCTCGCGCGCGATCTCGGCCTCGAAGTGCCGCGCGAAGACCAAGGCCGGCACGGCGCCGGCCAAGACCGCGAGCACTCGCATCACGCCACCCTGCTCAATTTATTGGAACAAGTGAACCAGAATTTCCAACAGCAGTTGCGCCAGCATCCCCAAAAACAGCGCGCCGTGGACTACCTGAAAAAACGCGGCCTCACCGGCGAGATCGCGCGCGACTTCGGCCTGGGCTATGCCCCACCCGGTTGGCGCAATCTGCTGGAAGCCTTCGGCAGTAACGAGCAGCAGAAAAAAAATCTCCTGGAAGCGGGGCTTTTGATCGAAAACCCCGAAAACGCGCACAACCCGCTGTATGACCGCTTCCGCGACCGCATCATGTACCCCATCCGCAACCTCAAGGGCCGAGTGATCGGCTTTGGCGGGCGCGTTCTGGGCGACGACAAACCCAAGTACCTCAACTCGCCGGAAACTCCGGTGTTCCGCAAAGGCGATGAGCTGTACGGGCTCTATGAAGCGCGGCGCAAGCTGCGCCAGATCGAGCGTTTTCTGCTGGTGGAAGGCTACA
>JAIRJU010000030.1 GCA_031260485.1 Pseudomonadales bacterium
CGCCCTGGCAGGCAAGCCCTCTTTTTATTGGGTCGGCGAGACTGCTTTATAGGGACGCTGGCTGGGCCCGCTCAAGGCCTCAGATAGCTACGATGGTTGCGTACCACTTCATCAAACACATGCTGAAACAGCCGCTGTACGAAATCCTCGCTCAAGCCCTTTTGTTTCGCCAACTGGCGCAGACGCGCCAGCTTTTCTTGCTCGCGCACCGGGTCCACGGAATCCAGGTTGTGCGCCGCCTTCAAGAGGCCCACCTGTTTCGTTACCGCAAAGCGGCGTACCAGAGCATCGAGGATTTCGGCATCAATCTGGTCGATGCTGTCGCGCAATTGGCGCAATTCGGGGGGAGCGCGGTGGGTACTGTCTGTTGGCATGGAGATCACGGCGGGGGCTAACTTGAAAAGAAGCCTATACTATTGCTCGCAGTTCCCACACTCAACAGCCTACCTCCTTGAGCGCGTCCGTTTCTTCCTACCTTGCCATCGCCGTGCCCTGCCCGCTGCGGCGTTTGTTGCACTACCTGCCTGCGCCGGACCAACCTTTGCCGCCCATCGGCGCGCGCGTCAGCGTGCCTTTTGGCCGCCAGCAGGTGGTGGGCCTTTTGGTGCGCATCGACAACACCACTGACCAGGACGCCAGCAAGCTGCGCGCCATCGCTGCCGTGCTGGATACAGCACCGCTGCTCGATCCGCCACTGCTCGAGTGTTATCTGTGGGCCAGCCAGTACTACCTGCACCCCATCGGTTTGGCGCTACAGACCTCGCTGCCGCCCACCTTGCGTGCAGGCAAGCCGCTGCCTGATTTCACGCCCCTGCACTGGCAGGTGTGCACACCGCCCACGGCATTGCCGCCGCCGCGCTCCGCACGCCAAAAGCGCGTGCTGGAACTGCTCGAGCGTTATCAGGGCCTGAGCAGCGCCGAACTCTCGGCGCTGCTGGAGCATCCGGCCCAGCCGCTGCTCAAGGCGCTGGCAGCAAAACACCTGGTGCATCAAGTGCCGCGGACGCCCCCGCCAGACACCGCGCCTCTGCTCAAGAATGCTGCGCTCCATTTCAACGACGCGCAGCAAAAGGTGTTCGAGGCGCTGCGCGCCAGCCTGGGCTCCTTCAGTTGCCATCTGCTTGAAGGCATCACCGGCAGCGGCAAGACTGAAATCTATTTGCAGTTGATCGCCGAGGTGCTGGCCAAAGGCCAACAGGCGCTGGTACTGGTGCCAGAAATCAGCTTGACGCCGCAAACCGTGGCGCGCTTTCGCGAGCGCTTTCATTGCGAGATCGTGGCCTTCCATTCTGGCCTCAGCGACAAGGAGCGCCTCGCCGGCTGGGTGAAAGCCCGAAGCGGCGCCGCTGGCATTGTGATCGGCACCCGCTCTGCGGTGTTCACGCCGTTGCGCCAGGGCGGCCTTTTCATCATCGACGAAGAACATGACGACTCCTACAAGCAGCAAGAAGGCTTTCGCTATTCGGCGCGCGATCTCGCCATTTGGCGCGCGCGGCAATTGCGCGTGCCGATTCTGCTCGGCTCTGCCACGCCGTCACTGGAAAGCCTCAATAACGCCTTGAGTGGACGCTACCGCCTGCATCAGTTGCAACAGCGCGCGGGCCAGGCTGAATTGCCCACCCTGCGCCCGGTGGATCTGCGCCAGCAGCCGCCGCTCGAGGGCTTTTCGCAAGCGCTGTTGCAGGCGCTGCGCCGCACGCTGGATAAAGGCGAACAGGCGCTGATCTTTCTCAACCGGCGCGGTTTTGCGCCGATGCTGCGCTGCCAGCACTGTGGCTGGTTCGCCGAATGCCCGCGTTGCGAGCGCGCCTACACCCTGCATCAACAGCCGAGTGCGCTGCGCTGTCACCATTGTGACGCGCAACAGCGCGTGCTAGAGCGCTGTGCGCAGTGCGGTGCAGAGCAATTATCCGGTGAGGGGCTGGGCACGGAGCGCAGCGCGCAATTGTTGCAACGCGAATTTCCCGATTTCCCCGTCATCCGCATCGACAGCGACACCGCGCACAACGCGGGCCGCCTGCATGAGTTGGTGCAGACGGTGCAAAGCGGCATTCCCTGTGTGCTGGTGGGCACACAGATGATCGCCAAGGGTCATCATTTTCCGAAGGTGAGCCTGGTGGGCGTGCTCGATGCCGACAGCGGCCTCTTCAGCGCCGATTTCCGCGGCCAGGAGAACCTGGGCCAGCTACTGACGCAAGTGGCGGGGCGCGCGGGCCGCAGCGACACGCCGGGCACGGTATTGATTCAAACCTGGTATCCCGAGCATCCCGCGCTCTTGCGCCTCTTGCGCGAAGGCTACGGCAGTTTCGCGCGGCACTTGCTGCAAGAGCGCCGCCAGGGCGCGCTGCCGCCGTTTGGGCATTTCGTGCTGCTGCGCGCCGAAGCCACCCAGCGCGAACTGCCGCTCGCCATGCTGGAGGCCGCGCGCCGCTGGCTGGCCGCGGAACATGCTGTGCCGGGGCTCGATTGTTTTGGGCCCATGCCCAGCCCTTATGGCAAGCGGGCCGGGCGCTTCCGCGCGCAGTTGATTCTGCAAGCAGCGGCGCGGCCAACGCTGCAACAGGTAGGCAAGGCGCTGGCCACCTGGCTCGACACGCTGCCCGCGGCGCGCAAGGTGCGCTGGGCGCTCGATGTCGATCCGCTCGACTTTAGCTAAAACCAAACTTTAGCCAAAACCAAACTTCGCCAAAACCAAGCAGCGCGGCGCGGTGCTGTCCGTGCTCGCGCCGATCCGCCATAATAGACCAATCATCATTGTTTCGATTCGAGCCCGCCATGGCCCAGGACTACGCCAGACACCGCGACAGGAGCACCGCGCGCAACAGCCGCCGCGCCGCCACGCGCACGCCGCCGCCGGTCAGCACGCACTGGAACTGGTACATCGCGGGCGTGTTGTCGGGATTGTTCGCGGTGTTCATCGGTTATGTCGGTATCGGTAACTTCGGTGGCAAGATCAGCAGCGAAACGCCGGTGCAGCAGGTGGTCGTGGCGGAAGAAGATCTGCCGGTATTCAATTTCTACCGGGAACTGGCCAATCCCTCCGGCACGCCGCGCACCGTGGCAACGACTGTGACCACCACTACGGCCACATCAAACGCTGCCTCACGCACGCCGCCAGTGCAGCCTGCGCTAACCACACCAGCCACGCCAACGCCGCCACAGACACAGACCAGCGCAAGCGCCACGCCTGCCGTCGCCGCAACGCCGCCAAGCGCAACAACATCGCCCAGTGCAACAACATCGCCTAGTGCAACACCGCCTGCCGACGCAACACTGCCCATTGCAACCACTGACACGCTGCCTATCGCAACGCCGCTCCCGGCAACGGTTGCAACACTCACCAGCAGACCCATCGCAAGCCCGCCGCCAGCCACGGCTATTGCCTCCGCGCCAACCTCCTCCGATACGCGCCAGTACCTGCTGCAAGCTGGATCCTTCCAAAACCGCCAAGAAGCCGAAAGCCGCCGCGCCAAGATCATTTTGCTCAACTTGAACGCCAACATCGTGCCCGGCGTCGTCGCTGGCCGCACCTGGCAGCGCGTGCAGGTGGGGCCCTTCAATGGCCGCCAGAACGCCGAAACGGTGCGGACGCTGCTTTCCGAAAACAACATCGAGTCCATTCCGCTGATCGTGCGCTGAGCGTGCGCCACCTTGAATTGACCGCCTTGGCCTCAACATAGGCTCGATCCGTTTTCCCGGAGTCCACTTTTCTGGAATCCGCTTTCCTGGAGTCTATTTTCCTGGAACCTATTTTCTTGGAGCCCATTTTCCTGGAGCCCATTGTCCTGGAGTAAGTATGGAACAACTGCACGGCACCACCATCGTCTCGATTCGCCGCAACGGCAAGGTCGTCATCGGCGGCGATGGCCAGGTTACGCAAGGCAACACCGTGATGAAAGGCAATGCGCGCAAGGTGCGCCGCCTTTACCGCGAGCAAGTGCTGGCCGGTTTCGCTGGCGGCACTGCCGACGCCTTCACCCTGTTCGAGCGCTTTGAAGAGCAACTCGAAAAACACCAGGGTAAACTGGTGCGCGCCGCGGTGGAGTTGGCCAAACTCTGGCGTACCGAACGCGCACTGCGCCGCCTCGAAGCCTTGCTGCTGGTGGCCGACAAAGAAAGTTCGCTCATCATCACCGGCAACGGCGACGTGATCGAACCCGAAGACAGCCTGATGGCGATCGGCTCCGGCGGTTCCTACGCCCAGGCTGCGGCGCGCGCGCTGCTCGACAACACCGCACTCGACGCCCGCAGCATTGTCGAAAAAAGTCTCAACATCGCCGCTGATATCTGCGTCTACACCAACCACCGTCTCACCATCGAAGAACTCAGTTACTGATCATGTCTCACCTCAGCCCCCGCGAAATCGCCGCCGAACTCGACAAACACATCGTCGGCCAGCACGCCGCCAAGCGCGCCGTGGCCATCGCCCTGCGCAACCGCTGGCGCCGTATGCAGTTGCCTGAAGCGCTGCGCAACGAAGTAACACCCAAAAACATTTTGATGATCGGCCCCACCGGCGTTGGTAAAACCGAAATCGCGCGCCGCTTGGCCAAGCTGGCCGGCTCGCCCTTTATCAAGGTGGAAGCGACCAAGTTCACCGAAGTGGGTTACGTGGGCCGCGATGTCGATTCCATCATCCGCGATCTGGTGTTCGTGGCGATGAAGCTGCTGCGCGAACAGGAATATGAAAAATTCCGCGAGCAAGCCGCCAATGCCGCCGAAGACCAGGTGCTCGATGCGCTCCTGCCCGGCGTTCAGGAACGCCAAGACAGCGACACGCGCCAAGTGTTCCGCAAGAAGCTGCGCGAAGGCCAACTCAACAGCAAAGAAATCGAAATCAAGGTCAGCCCGCGCCTGGGCGCCATGGAAATCATCGCGCCGCCCGGCATGGAAGAAATGAGCAGTCAGCTCAGCAGCATGTTTTCCAACCTGCAAGGCAGCCGCAAGCAAACCCGCCGCATGACGGTAAAAGCCGCGCTCAAAGCGCTGGAAGAAGAAGAAGCCAGCAAACTCATCAACGAGGACGACCTCAAAACCCGCGCCATCGAACTCACCGAACAGACCGGCATCGTGTTCATCGACGAAATCGACAAAGTGGCCACCCGCAATGAACAGTCGGGCGCTGGCATCTCACGCGAGGGCGTGCAGCGCGATCTGTTGCCGCTGATCGAAGGCTCCACCGTGAGCACCAAATACGGCTCAGTGAAAACCGATCACATTCTGTTCATCGCCTCCGGCGCGTTTCATCTGTCGCGGCCTTCCGATCTAATCCCGGAATTACAAGGCCGCCTGCCGATCCGCGTCGAACTGGAAGCGCTCAGCAGCGAAGATTTCCGCCGCATTCTCACCGAGCCCGACGCTTCACTGTGCAAGCAATATCAGGCGCTGCTCGCCACCGAGGGCGTGGATCTCGCCTTCAGCGACGACGGCATCGCGCGCATTTCCGAAATCGCCTGGCAGGTGAATGAGCGCACCGAAAACATCGGTGCACGGCGGCTGCACACGGTGATGGAAAAACTGCTCGAAGATATTTCCTTCGCCGCCGATGCCATGGCCGCCGCCAGCAATACCCAGGTACAGGTCGATGCCGCCTTCGTGAATGCGCATCTGGGCGAACTCGCCGCCAACGAAGATCTCAGCCGCTTCATTCTTTGAGGACGCCATGCAGCCTTCCGCTCTGCGTCTGCGCACGCGCAGCAACGTGCTCGAACTCGACTACGCAGACCAACAGCATTTCGTGCTGCCCGCTGAATTGCTGCGCGTGTATTCCCCCTCCGCCGAAGTACGCGGCCACGGGCCAGGCCAGGAAGTGCTACAAACCGGCAAACGCTGGGTGAAGCTGACGCAAGTCGAACCCGTGGGCCATTACGGCGTCAAACTGCATTTCGACGACGGCCACGACACCGGCATCTACACCTGGGACTATCTGCGCGAGCTAGGCGAAAACCAAGCACAGCGATGGCAGGACTATCTCGACCGCCTCCATGCCGCCAACGCGCGCCGCGAACCGAAAGACTCCGCCGTGCAGGTGCTCAACATCAGGCCGCTGAGGCCTAAGGAGTCGCATTGAGCTGGATTTCGCTGTGCTCCAACCCAGCCTGCGCTGAAGTGCGCTGGTCAATTTAGGCGTTAAAATCCATACCCCAGGCAGCAGTACACCAAGACTGTTGCTTCATATAACAAACCTCGGACGCCGCCCTGTGACTTTGCTCCGGCTTAACCTATGCGGAGAAGGAAAGTCTTGGTATCTCCATCTGAAGACGCCAGAGGCACTTAAAAGCGAGCTGACCGTTGATGAGCCTTTCGAGATGTTCGATCGCCACATGCTCGCGCAAAATTCAGTTGTACGTCTCGCTGAAGGCGAGACTTTTGATATTGGATTTTGGCCAGATCAAAGCGACAGTTTCATGTTCTACGATCTTGATGAGCCTGATCCTGTTATTTATGTGATTGCAAATCGCATCTACGTGGAGGACAGTGCCGGCCGACGCTATCGAGTGAAAAACGATGCTCGCTGCATCGACCGACTATTTGATGGTGAGCCCACCTAACTGCCCCTTCAAGCTCATCAACCCTGCTCATGATCTTTCTTCACCTTTAGCCGCCGCGTGCCGATAGCCTTTGCGTTCGACGAGCTCACCGCCGGTTTACCCGTGCTTTTTTCTAATTGATCCCGAGCGGCCTTGGCAGTTTTGGCACCTTCTTCGGCGACAGTGGTGGCCTCATCCAGGCCTCTCGGATTACGAACCAGCGAAATATCAGTGGCTGCCACCTCGGCCAACATATTCAACACCAGCTCCGTGTTAGTCATGTTGTCGCGCAAATTTTCCTTTTTCAGTCCCTTGTACCGCTTGTATTCACGCGTGGTCATGCCGCTCCACGTCTTGCTCATGAGGTCGGTCAGCGTTGCGTATTGTGTTCCCCGCTGAACACCGGATTTGTCCCATTCGTCCGTCAGTGATTTACGCACTTCGACAGACTTGATGCGCTGATTGATCCAATTTTCGCTATAGCCAAGGCGGCGATAATTCTGAATCGCTCTGTTTATTGAAAGCTCTGGGTCAACGGTTTCATCAATACGTTCGCTGCCAACCTGAGCCAGCCAGAGTTTGAAAGGCTCGGCTTTTTTGCTGGGGATGGATTGGATGAGACGAAGGATTTGTTCGGTGTCAGCAACATCGGTCAAACGGAGCTTGCCGTCAGCCGCCTGCATCCTCAACCCGTGACAATTCGTCACGGTTTCATTGCCCTCTTCCTTAAGGCGCTGTTTCAGCTTGCGCCAATAGGCCGCTGGATCGGCGCTTTCGGTCAGCGCCGCCACAATGTCCACAACCGAGAACCACCATATCTCCTTGTCCTCATCCCACTCGGCGCGCACTTGGCGGGACTCGAAAAGTTTGATTTTGCGCTCATTGGTGCGGTTCATGGCTCCCTATCCCTCCCCAGCTTGCGGTCAACGTTGGCAGCTTGCTAGTGTGGCACAAATGTCGACGGAGGCTCAAAACGGCTTATGGCCGCGATAGCGATGGCAGTACAATGTCATCCTCTTTTCGCGCCAGTCACCGCCCATGAACGACACCAAACCTGATAACGCCACCACGCATTTCGGCTACCGCCAGGTGCCGGTAGACGAGAAGGCTACGCTGGTGGGCGGCGTGTTCCATTCGGTGGCGCGCAAGTACGACTTGATGAACGATGTGGTGTCGCTTGGCACGCATCGCCTCATCAAGCGCTTCACGCTGGAGTTGAGCGCGGTGCGTCCTGGTCAGCGCGTGCTGGATCTCGCGGGCGGCACTGGCGACTTCAGCCTGCTGTTTGCGCCACGCCTGGGCCAAAGCGGCCAGGTGGTGCTCGCGGACATCAACGAATCCATGCTGCGCGTGGGCCGCGATCGCCTCATCGACGCCGGTAGCCCAGGCAACATCAGTTACAGCCTCGCCAACGCCGAAGCCCTGCCCTTCGCCGATCAATGCTTCGACTGCATCTGCATCGCTTATGGCCTGCGCAATGTTACCGACAAAGACGCCGCGCTGCGTTCGATGTACCGCACCTGCAAGGTCGGTGGCCGCTTGTTGATCCTGGAATTCTCCACGCCGCGCAGCCCGCTCCTGAGCAAAGCCTACGATCTTTATTCCAAGCTGTGGCCGCTGGCCGGCAAGATGGTGCTGAACGATGCCGCCAGTTATCAATACCTGGTGGAATCCATCCGGATGCACCCCGATCAAGAGACGCTCAAGCACATGGTGCTCGCGGCGGGGTTTCAGCGCTGCGAGTACCACGATGTGATGGGCGGCATCTGCGCCATTCACATCGGTTATCGTGATACGCCCTAATGTCTTTTTCCCTGCTACAAAGCGCGTTGTTGCTGCCGGTCGAAACCGCGCTCAATGCGCTTTTGGCCCTCGATCCGCTCAGCGCCCAACGGCTGCACCCCTTTGAAGGCCGCACTCTGGCCATCCGCTGTACCAATCCCACGCTGCAACTGTATATCGGCGTTCGCGCTGGCAAATTGAGCCTGAGCCCGGTGCATGGCGGCGCTATGGCCGATGCCACACTCACAGGTTCCGCGCGCGCGCTCGGCAAGCTGCTCGCCAAAGGCGGCCTCACGCACAGCCTGTACGGCACTGGCGTGGGCCTGGAGGGCAGCACCGCGCTCGTTTCCGGTTTGCGCGACGCCTTGATGCAGCTCGATTGCGATTGGGAATACCAGATCAGCCGCCTCACCGGCGATCTGCCGGCCGCCGCCCTTGGCAAGCTGACGCGCGCCGGCAGTGCGGCGCTGGCGCGTAGCCGGGAACGGCTGCACGAGGATTTAGGCGATTACTTCACGCAGGAAAGCCGCCTCACCCCGCACCCGCGCGAGGTGAACGCCTTTTACACGGCACTGCGCGAATTCGATCTGCGCCTGGATCGCGCGCAAGCCAAGCTCACATTGAGCGAGGCGTCAATATCATGACTTTTCGTTCCACTATTTTTGCAAACGCTCGCCGCTCCCTGGCGCGTGCGGCGTTATCGCTGAGTGCAGCATTTCTGGCCAGCACGCCTGTTTTTGCACAAGACGTTCCAGAACAAGCACCCGAGCGCAACTGGCACCTCGGCATCGCGCTTGGCCTCGGCCAGCGCGACAACCCGCTCATCAGCGGCGACACCATCGACATCAATTACGCCATCGACTTGTCCTGGTATGGCAAGCGTTTCTTCTTCGATAACGGCGATTTCGGCTACACGCTGTTCACTGATGACACGCTCAGCCTCAACCTGCTCGGCAGCATCAGCAATGAGCGCAGCTTTTACCACTTTCTCACCGGCAAACAGCTCAGGCTCAACAAGGAATCCGCAGGCGCCACGCCCATCGTTCTCCCCAATGCAGACATGGCAGCAACACTCAGCGCGACGGCGCCCACTGCCAAGGAGCTTGACGATCTCAACCGCGACACCGCGCTCCCCACCCGCCGCTATGCCGCTTACGGCGGCTTCGAGCTACTTCACATCAGCCCTTATGGCGATGTGCAAGCGCAGGTGTTGAGCGACATCAGCAAGGTCCACAACGGCCAGGAAGTCTGGCTATCCTGGACCAAGCCCTGGTTTTTCACGCAAGAGCAAGTCAGCCTCACCCTGGGCCTGCAATGGCAAAGCGCGGCGCTGCTCAGCTACTACTACGGCGTGAGGCCACAAGAATCTTTCAGCGCCAGACCCGCCTATGAGGCAAGCGCTGGCATCAATCGCTTCGTGCGCGTGCAGGCGCGTCATTCATTCAATGCGCACTGGCAAGCGGTCGGCATGGTGGAACGTGAATACCTCAGCGCCGCGATCCGCCACAGCCCCATCGTGAACGCCGCCGTCATCGACAGCGTTTTCGCCGGCCTCTACTACCAGTTCTGAAGCCCATGCGACGCGCCGCGCGAATCAACAAAAAACTGGGCTACGCGCTGCTACTCTGCGGCAGCCTGGGCATGAATGCCGGGCAGGCCGCTGACGTAGCTGGCTATACGATGAATGCGCGGCCATCCATTTGCGTGTCGTACCATAGCGAGCAACCCTGCACCATGGCGACGACAGTGAACTGGACTGCGCCTCAAGACAGCGCCGTGTGTCTGCGCAACGCGAACGACAGCGAAACACTACATTGCTGGGAAGCGGCGCGCGGCGGCAGTGTGGCGTTATCCTACGCCGATACGCAGGATGTCACTTACCAATTGGTGGCACTCGATGGCACGCTGCTCGCCACCTGCACGATCAAGGTCATCAACCGGGATGTGCGTACCTCGCGCAGCCGCCGGCGCCATGTATGGAGCCTATTGTGATGGAGTGCCTACGCTGATGGACAAAGCTCTTATATGGATAATGCTCTTATGACGGACAAAGCTCTCACGCGCTTGTTGCTGATCGAGGACGACGTGCGCCTGGCGCAGTTGATTCAAGATTATTTGTCTCAGGAAAACTTTCAGGTGCACGTCGAACACCGCGGCGACACCGCGCTCGAACATTTCCAGAGCACACAGGTAGACATCGTGATTCTCGACCTGATGCTGCCCGGCATGGACGGCCTGAAATTGTGCAGCGCCCTGCGCGAACGCTATCACGGCCCCATCCTCATCCTGACCGCCAAGAACAGCGACATCGACCATGTGATGGGCCTCGAACTCGGCGCTGACGACTTCGTGCACAAGCCGATCGAACCGCCGGTGCTGCTGGCGCGTTTGCGCGCCTTGCTGCGCCGCAGCCAAGCCATAGCGGCCGATGCGCCGCAGGAGGAAACGGAGGAATTGGTCTTCGGCCAGCTCTCGATCAACCCCAAGGCACGCCAGGTACGGCTCAAGGGCGAGATCGTGGAGTTCACCACGCAGGAATTCGATTTGCTGTATTGCTTGGCACGCCATGCGGGCAAGGTGTTGAGCCGCGACGACATCTTCAACAGTATGCGCGGCATCGACTATGACGGGCTCGATCGCACCGTAGACGTGCGCATCTCACGCCTGCGCAAGAAGCTCAAAGACAACCCGCACCAACCACACCGCATCAAAACCGTTTGGGGCAAGGGCTACCTGTTCGTGGCTGATGCCTGGGCCTGAGCCCGCTGCAATGAAAGCACTCTCTTCCAACATGCTGTTTCTGCGCTCCTACCTCGGCATCGTGCTGGGCATCGTGGCGGTGGCGCTGTTGCTCGACCTGCTGCTCGCGCGCTTCAACAGCAACGATACCGAAGCCGAACTGCGCCGCACTTATGCCCCGCTCTTCAGCGTGGTCGCCGACGGCCTGCTCGCCGTCGCCGCCAACGACCGCCCGCAAACACTCGCCCATCTGAGCCATGACTGGGCCTTTGCGGCGCAACTGGTGCCGCTCGCCGATTTCGCGCCGCCCGAGAATGGTGCGGCTACGCTCGATTTCAGCCAGGTGCAATTGTTCTTCGACAATCGCGGCGGCGCGCTGCTGTACCGCAAGCTGAGCGGCACCGATCAGGTGCTGGCCTTCGGGCCGCTGCCTCCGGCTACTGGCACTTACGACACCTGGGTGATTTCCGCTTACTACGCGCTGATCGCGCTGGTGCTGCTGCTGTGGATTCGGCCTTTTTCACGCGATTTGAGCCAGTTGCGCAAGGCCGCCGCCGATTTCGGTAGCGCCGATTTCAGCACGCGGCTGAAGCTGCCAGACAACTCCTCGATTCTGCCCGTGGCCAACTCCTTCAACGCCATGGCCGAGCGCATCGAATACCTCGTGCGCGTGCATCAGGAACTCACCAACGGGGTATCGCACGAACTGCGCACGCCGCTGGCACGCTGCAAATTCGCGCTGGAAATGCTTGCCCGCCGCGCCGACCCCGCGGATCAACAGCGTTATCTGGACGCCATGAAGCAAGACGTGAACGAACTGGAGACCTTGATCGACGAAATGCTCACCTACGCGCGCCTGGGCGAACATAACCTGGTGCTGCATCAGGAACAGGTGGATCTCAAGCAGTGGCTGGAACGCGAATTGAAAGTGTACGAGCGCGAGCCGATCACGGTGACGTGCAGCTTTTCCTGCGTGCCGGTCGATGCCACGGCGCCCGGCACTTGCAAAGGTAACAATGTCTCCACCAGCAATGCCTCCAGTAACAACACCTTCAGTAACAACTACCGCGCCAACCTCAACCCCGAGTTGATGGCACGCGCGCTGCACAACGTGGTGCGTAACGGCCTGCGCTACGCGCGTGAACGCATCAGCCTGCACCTGCACTGCGACGGCAAGGTTACACTGCGCGTGTGCGACGACGGCCCCGGTATTCCTCCCGACAAACACACCAGCATCTTTGAACCTTTCGCGCGCCTGGAAACCAGCCGCGACCGCCAAAGCGGCGGCTACGGCCTCGGCCTCGCCATCGCCTCGCGCATTCTCAAGCGCCACGGCGGCGACATCATCGTCTACAACTGCGAACCGCATGGCGCGTGTTTCGTGCTGGAATGGCCACGCCAGGCGCCGCCCAACGCCGTCACTTTGCGTAAATAAGTGTTTTGCAGCGTTGACAGCCGCCGCGCGCGTCCGTAGTCTCCGAGTCCTTGTTCAACTGATATGAAAAAAGGAGGTGATCCAATGTCTAGTGGCATGTGTAGGTTCCTGGTGGATGTTGGTTGTGCAACGGCTTCTGGATCGAGTTCCACAGCGAGTTCCGCAACGTAATTACAACCCTGTCTTGAGCTTGCTGAAGACGGTTCCACTGGAACTGCCATTCACGGAAGGGAGCCCTGCAAGGCTCCCTTTTTATTTGCCTGCCTTAATCAACCTGCCCTAATGCAATCCGCCCTGCGCCTGTTTCACATCTATCGCGTCGCCGCACGCTACCGCTTGGGAGAGTTGCTGGCACCCGTGCCGCGCGCGCGCACGCTGCGGTGGCTGCTGAAACTGCCGTTTCCCCGGCATCCCGATCTCGCCACACTCGATCGCGGCACCCGTCTGCGTCTGGCGCTGGAAGAACTCGGGCCCATTTTCATCAAGTTCGGCCAGTTACTGTCGACTCGCCGCGACATGGTGAGCGCCGACCTCGCCGACGCGCTCGCGCTGCTGCAAGATCAGGTGGCGCCATTCGACGGCGCCGTTGCGCAGCGCTTGATCGAAACCGCACTTGGCGGCCCCATTACACAGCACTTCAAGCACTTCGACTCCACCCCGCTCGCCTCCGCCTCGGTGGCGCAGGTGCATACCGCCACCTTGCACAACGGGGAAAGCGTGGTGGTGAAGGTGATCCGCCCTGGCATCGACAAGGTGATCGCTGACGACGTGGCGCTGTTGCACCGCAGCGCGGCAATCGTGGAAGCGCACGTTAGCGGCGGCAAACGGCTGCGCCTGTGCGAAGTGGTGCGCGACTACGAACACGTCATCTTCGACGAGCTTAACCTGCTCAATGAAGCCGCCAACACCACCCAGCTTGGCCGCAATTTTCAGCATTCGCCGCTGCTCTACGTGCCGACAATCTACTGGGACTACTGCCGCACCAACGTGATGGTGGCCGAGCGTATCCACGGCATCCCGGTGAGCCGCGTGGCGGAGCTGCGCGCCGCAGGCATCAACATCAAGCGCCTGGCGGAAACTGGCGTTGAAATTTTCTTCACCCAGGTGTTCGAACACAGTTTCTTTCACGCCGACATGCACCCTGGCAACGTGTACGTGTCGCGCGAACAGCGGGATAACCCACAGTACATCGCGCTCGACTGCGCCATCATCGGCAGCCTGAGCAAAGACGACCAGCAATATCTAGCGCGCAACCTGCTCGCCATCTTCAAACGCGACTACCGCCGCGTGGCAGAACTGCACGTGGAATGCGGCTGGGTACGGCCCGACACGCCGGTACATGCGTTTGAATCCACCATGCGCGCGGTATGCGAGCCGATTTTCCAGAAGCCGCTCAGCGACATCAGCTTTGGCCAGTTGCTGCTGCAACTCTTCCGCACCGCCAGCCGTTTCGACATGCAGGTACAGCCCTCCCTGGTGCTGTTGCAGAAAACCCTGCTCAACATCGAGGGCCTGGGCAAGCAGCTTTACCCTGAACTCGATCTTTGGCAAACCGCGCTGCCCTTCCTCGAACGCTGGCAGGCGCGGCGTTTATCGCCACTGAGCAATTTCAGAAAAATCCGCGAACGGCTGCCAGAATGGCTCGAACAGGCGCCCAAACTGCCGGAATTGATCTACAACGCCTTGCAGGAACAAAGCCGCGGCCCGGTGGCGCTACGCGCCTTGCAGGAACGCACGCTGGAACTGGAGCGCCGCTATCGTCAATCGACGCACCTGTGCACCGCGCTCGCGGCGATACTGGGCGCTTTGCTGCTGTTTTGGGTACTGCGGTGAAGGTGCGCCGCGTTTCCTTGTTTTTTCGACTTTACCGCCTCAGATTACGGTATGCTTAGCACCTTTGTGGACGTCTCTTTTGTGGTTTCACCCGCAACAACACCAGCAGCAACAACCTGGCTCGATGAAGTGCGTTTCGACGCCAATGGCTTGGTGCCGGTGATCGCGCAGGATTGGCAGAGCGGCGCCGTGCTGATGCAGGCTTTCGCCAACCGCGAGGCGCTGCTGTTGGCGGTGCAGGAAAAACGCGCCATTTATTGGTCGCGCTCCAAACAGAAGTTATGGCGCAAGGGGGAGGAATCCTCTCACGTCCAGGTCTTGCATGAGGTGCTTTTGGACTGCGATGGCGACAGCCTCATCTTCGTCGTGGAGCAGCGCGGCGGCATCGCCTGCCATACTGGACGTGCCTCGTGCTACTACCGCCGCTTGCTGGCGGATGGACGCTGGGCAGAACACGGCGAGGTGTTGAAAGCGCCGGAAGCGATCTACACCAACCCACGCCACGCCCCCAAGGATTAGCAGTACCAATGAGCGATACGCTGAACAAACTGGCCGCGATCATCGCAGAGCGGCGTACCGCGGACCCACAGTCGTCTTACGTGGCGCAGCTCAGTCATCGCGGCCTGAACAAGATCTTGGAGAAGGTGGGCGAAGAAGCGGTGGAAACGATTCTCGCCGCGCGCGACGTGGAACAAGGCGCCGCCAAGGACAAGCTGATCCACGAAACCGCAGATTTGTGGTTCCACACGCTGGTCATGCTGGCGCAGTTGGGGCTCAATCCCGCCCAGGTATTGGCGGAGCTTGAACGCCGTTTTGGTGTATCCGGTCTCGACGAAAAGGCGTCCCGTGGCAATGCCACTGAGGCCGCCAAGTAAACAAACACACGTATTCAACGTAAGAATGACATTGCAGGAGTTTGATCATGGGCGGTTTAAGTTGGGTTCACTGGTTGGTTTTTCTTCTCGTGGTCACGATGGTGTTCGGCACTAAAAAGCTGCCCAGCATCGGTTCCGACCTCGCGCGCGCCATCAAAGGCTTCAAGGACGTGATGGCGGAGCCAGAGAAAGGCAAAGAACAAGACGCACAGCAACTGGCCAGCGAGCGCCAGAGCGGCGCCACGGTAGACGTGAAAGCCGAGAAAGTAGACGAAAAAGCCTGAAACACTGATTTTCCATGTTCAACTTTGGCTTTTCCGAATTGGTGTTGGTGGGCATCGTAGCTCTGCTGGTGCTTGGGCCGGAAAAAATGCCCGGCGCTGTGCGCACCGCCGCGCTCTGGATCGGCCGCCTGCGCCGCAGCTTCAATACCATCAAACAGGACATCGAGCGTGAAATCGGCGCCGATGAAATCCGCCGCCAGTTGCGCAACGAAGAAATCATGGAAAAGTTCCGTAACGCGCAGACGCAGATCCAGAACACCATCAAGGAAGCGGAAAAGGGCACCGAGGAATTCACGAAGAATGTCGAATTGGAAGCCCGCGCCGCTGCGGGCAATTTCAGCGATCCTCAGGCGGAGGCGGCGTCAATGCCAGCCACAGCAAGCGCCGACGCCGCTGCGCTCAGCGCCGATCAAGAGTCCGCCCTCGTCACTCCCGTAGCCACTGCGCCCGCCGCCGAAGCAGCCCCGCCCAACGCTCACTCCTGAAGGAAGCACTCGCGTGACCGACGCCAACAAAACCCCGGACACCGCAGGCGAAGAGAACGATCCCACGGAACTTCCGCTCATTTCCCATTTGGTAGAACTGCGCAATCGCCTCTTGCGCAGCATTGCGGTGATCTTCGTCCTCTTTCTGTGCATGGCGCCCTGGGCCAACAACCTTTATGAATTCGTGGCGGCGCCGCTCACCGCTGTGCTCGACCCCACTGTCGGTGAACGCATCATTGCCACGCGCCCTTTCGACACCTTTCTGGCGCCATTCAAGCTCACCTTCATGTTGGCGCTGTTTCTCAGCATTCCTTACCTCCTGCATCAAGCCTGGGCCTTCATTTCTCCCGGTTTGTACAAGAATGAAATCCGCGTCACGCTGCCAATCATCGTGTCCAGCGTGATCCTGTTCTATCTGGGCGTGGCGTTTTCCTACTTCGTGTTGCTGGGCTTTGTGTTTCAATTTCTCGTCAAAGTCGCGCCGAACAACGTCACGGTCATGACCGACATGGCGGCCTACCTCAATTTCGTGATGAACTCGTTCCTGGCCTTCGGCCTCGCGTTCGAGATTCCCGTGGCCACCGTGCTGCTGGTGATTTCCGGCGTGGCCACACCGCAATCGCTGGCGCAAAAGCGCTCTTACGTGATCATCGGCAGCTTTTTCGTTGCCATTTTTCTTACCCCGCCCGACCCCTTCTCGCAATCCATGCTGGCGATTCCCATGTGCCTGCTGTACGAAGTCGGCATCATCGCCAGCCGCATGGTGTATCGCCCTGATGAAAACGACACGGGCAGCGCCGTGGATAAAAAGTCCGAAGCGTAAGAATCGCAAGAAGCAGAAATCATTCTGCCGCCCGCTCACGCCTTCAGCAAAAACGTCACCGGCCCATCGTTGATGAGGCTTACCTGCATGTCCGCGCCGAAACGCCCTGCGTTCACCTCATGGTGCAGGGCGCGCGCCTGTGCAAGAAAGTAGTGATAAAGCCGCTCGGCGTCAGCCGGCGGTTTGGCCGAAGAAAAACTCGGGCGCAGCCCCTTGTCGGTAGCGGCAGCCAGCGTGAATTGCGACACCACCAGCAAGCCGCCGCGCACCTCGCTCAAACTCAGGTTCATCTTGCCCTGTGCGTCGGCAAACACGCGATAGGCCAACACCTTCTTCAATAACTTGTCGGCCTCTGCCGTGGTGTCGTCCTTTTCGACACCGAGCAAGAGCAAAAGACCCGGACCAATCGCGCCGCAACTGTCACCCGCGATGCTGACACTGGCCTCGGTAACGCGCTGAATCAGCCCGAGCATTGCGCGGTTCTCAGCCGGGTGTCAGCGCATTTCGCTGCCGCGGCTGTGACGCTTGCGCTCGTTTTCGGTTAGAAACTGCTTGCGCAGACGGATGTGATTGGGCGTGATTTCCACCAGTTCGTCGGTGTCGATGAACTCCATCGCCTGCTCCAGGCTATGGCGCACCGGCGGGGTGAGGATGATGTTCTCGTCGCTGCCCGCGGCGCGGATGTTGGTCAGTTGCTTGGCCTTGGTAGGGTTCACCACCAGATCGTTTTCGCGGCTGTGCAGGCCGATGATCATGCCTTCATACACTTCCGTGTTGGGATGAATGAAGAGCCGCCCACGCTCTTGCAGCGTGAACAGCGAGTACGCCAGCGTCTTGCCCTTGACGTTGGACACCAGCACGCCGTTGTTGCGGGTCCCAATGGCGCCGGGCTTCATGGGGCCAAAGTGGTCAAAAATGTGCGTCAGAATGCCGGTGCCGGAAGTCATGCTCATGAACTGCGTGCGGAAGCCGATCAAGCCGCGCGTTGGAATGATGAAGGTGAGGCGCGTGCGGCCCTTGCCGTCCACGGTCATTTCCTGCATCTCGGCTTTGCGCAAGCCCAATTCCTCGATCACGCTGCCCTGATTCGCTTCATCGATGTCGATCACCAGTGATTCGTAAGGCTCCATCATCACGCCATCGACTTCCTTGGTGATAACCTGCGGACGCGATACGGCCAACTCGAAACCTTCGCGGCGCATGGTTTCGATCAGCACCGACAAATGCAGTTCGCCGCGGCCCGATACCTTGAATTTATCCGCGGTTTCGCCCGGCTCGACGCGCAGCGCCACGTTATGAATCAACTCGCGTTCGAGCCGCTCCTTGATGTTGCGGCTGGTAACGTACTTGCCATCGAGGCCAGCGAACGGGGAATCGTTGACCTGGAACGTCATGGTCACGGTAGGCTCGTCCACCAGGAGCGGCGGCAGCATTTCTGGCGTTTCAGGGTCGCAGAGGGTGTCGGAAATATTCAATTCTTCAATGCCGGTGATGCAGATAATGTCGCCCGCATTGGCTTCCTGCGCATCGACGCGCTCCAGCCCCATGTAGGTTTTCACCAAGCCAATCTTGCCCTTGCGGCTCTTGCCTTCGCGGTCGAGGATGGCAACCGGCATGTTGACCTTGACCTTGCCGCGCGTCACGCGGCCCACGCCGATGACACCGAGATAAGAGGAGTAATCCAGCGCGCTGATCTGCATTTGCAGCGGCCCGGTGATGTCCACCTGCGGCGGCTGCACTTTATCGACCACCAGTTGAAACAGCGCATCCATGTTGTCGTCGAGCGCGGCAGGGTCATGGCCCGCCTTGCCAAACAGCGCGGAGGCATAGATAACCGGAAAATCGAGTTGTTCCTCGGTGGCACCGAGTTTATCGAACAGATCGAACACTTCGTTGAGCACCCAATCCGGGCGCGCGCCTTCGCGGTCCACCTTGTTGATGACCACGATGGGCTTGAGACCACGCGCGAAGGCTTTTTGCGTCACAAAGCGCGTCTGCGGCATGGGGCCATCGAAAGCATCGACCAGCAGCAACACCGAATCC
Source organism: Pseudomonadales bacterium (assembly GCA_031260485.1). GTDB lineage: Bacteria > Pseudomonadota > Gammaproteobacteria > Pseudomonadales > Pseudohongiellaceae > CAILUG01. The sequence goes on from JAIRJU010000030.1 coordinate 18,830, forward strand.
ACCATCGACAACACGCGCTCCACTTCGCCGCCAAAATCGGCGTGGCCCGGCGTGTCAACGATGTTGATACGATAACCCTTCCAGCGCACCGCGGTGTTCTTGGCCAGAATCGTGATGCCGCGCTCCCTCTCCTGATCGTTGGAATCCATTACCCGCTCCTCCATTTTGCCGCGAGTATCGAGCGTTCCCGATTGTTGCAGCAGCCTATCGACGAGCGTGGTCTTGCCATGATCGACGTGCGCGATGATGGCGATGTTGCGGATGTTCTCGATCACGGAAGCACCTGGGTATGAAGGTAAAGAGCAGATAAGAGGGTACGCAATGCCCGGATCGGCAGGGTACGGAGGCTAAAGCCGCTGAATGCGGCGAAAAAAACGCGCGGATTATACCTGAGCGTCAAGCCCCGCGCTTGGGATTTTGGATAACGCCCTACCCAGGAACCTGAGTTCCGGGGTAGGCGAGCGGATAGCCAGTTTTGGCGTGGAAATTCATACCACCCCGTCCGCCTACGGCGTCCACCCCTCCACGGGAGGGGAATTTGCTCTGCGTGCAGTGGTGGAGTTGTTTGCAAGGCGCGATAGATAAATTCCCCTCCTGTGGAGGGGTGCCCGCAGGGCGGGGTGGTCTTGGATCCCGAGCCAAGCGCTTTGCAGCAAGCATAGGGCGGGGTTTGCCCCGCCATAGTGCCTCGCGCTTGCGGGAGAGACCCATGCAGCGCCATGCTGCCGACTTGCGTCCCAGAACCAGGTTCCTGGGTAGCTGGAGAGAGGGCAAATCTCAAGGTCTGTAGACACCCACATTGCCGTTCCCCTGCTCCAGCAAATGCGCCGCGTGCAGGCGGCTCATCACGCCCTTGCTGCAATACAGCCAATACTGGCGCGCAGGATCGAGTGCAGCGAAGGCCGCGTTCAGCTTATAGAAGGGAATCTTCAATACCGTGGCACCCGCCACCACCAGCGGTTTGCGCTCTTCTTCGTCGGGGTGGCGGATGTCGATCACGGTAAGGTCTGCGCTGGCGTGTGTCACTTCCTGCGGCGTTACCGCGGGCGCAAGTGGTTCTTGGCTGAGCGTGCGGATGTCGTAGCTCACCGCCTCCGCAACCGCTTGTTCCAGTACCGCGAAGTTGAAGCGGCGCTCTTCGCGCTCGATGCGATGACGCTTGGCGCGCGTGGTGGGTTTCACCGAGATCACGCCGCAGTATTCGGGGATCACTGCGGAAAATTCCGCGGTGCCAATCTTGCGCGCCAGGTCCACGATGTCTTGTTTGTCACTCATCGCCAGCGGTCGCAGCACCAGTTTGGGCGTTGCTTCGTCGATAACGGCAAGATTGATGAGCGTCTGGCTCGACACCTGCGCAATGGCTTCGCCTGTCACCAGCGCTTCGACTTCCAGCGTGTTGGCGATTTGCGTGGCGGCACGCAACATCATGCGTTTGAGCACCACCCCCATTTGCGCGTTATCGACCTGCTCGAGAATCTCCGCCACCACCGCCTCAAACGGCACCGCGATAAACTGCACGCCGTGCGAAGCGCCATAGCGCTGCCAGAGAAACAGCGCCACTTCCTTCACCGCCAGTTCGTGCTCGCGGCCCCCGAGATTGAAAAACAGAAAATGCGTGCGCAAACCACGCTTCATGGATAGGAAGGTCGCCACCGCGGAATCGAAGCCGCCGGAAATCAGCGACACCACCGAATCCTGCGTGCCCAGCGGAAAACCGCCAAGGCCGCTCATCGGTTCGCCGCCGATGTAGAGTTTGTCGTGACGAATCTCCAGGCGCACCGTGACCTCGGGCGCGTGCAAGTCCACGCCTTTGGCGCCGGTGCAGCGCAGCAGCGCGCCGCCAACATAGCGCTCCACTTCCATCGAATTGAAGGCGTGCTTGCCGGTGCGGCGGCAACGCACCACGAAGGTTTTGTCCTTGAGCGCTGGCGCACAAATCGCCGCCGCCAGCGCCGCCATGTCGTCGAAGCTGCCAAGCGGGCGTTCTTCCACGCGCTGATAACTCCAGACACCAGGCGTGTTGCCGAGCACCACCTCCACCTCCGCGGCAAGCGCGGCGCGGCTTTCGGGCAACACGATCTCGACATAATCCCAATGCGCCTCGATCAAGGCGGCATCAGGATCATCAGGCGCCGCGGCCAGATCGCGCAACGCCAACTGATCACGCAGAATACGCGCCAGGTTCTTGCGCAGTTGTTTGCAAAAGCGGGTTCTGACGATGCGACTTTTGGTCGTCATCTCGGGGGAATACTTGAGGTGATACTTCATAGGCTAGTGATTGGTACAACGTGATTGGCACAGGGCACGCATCATCCTGTTAGCGCCTTTCTATCTATTGGTCTATCTATTGGCGCCTTTGGAAATTTTTTGCCCCTTTAGGCTGTCATGGCATGGGCAAAACAACCTGAAAAAGCCTTAAAATACGCCGCTTTCAAGATGTTAAGGGATGGCCTATATTTTGCCTTCCCCGTATTGCCACTGACAAGCCGCAATGACGCGGCATCGCGCCCAAGCGCTCATCTCATTCACATGACAGCCCCAGGGCAGGCCCCTGGATTACGCCCCTACGGAGGAGCCCATGTCTGCAAAGACGCTCAAACTGATCGCCGACCACGAGGTACGCTGGGTTGACCTGCGCTTTACCGACACCAAAGGCAAGCAGCACCACCTCACGTTCCCGGCCTCCGAGGTCGATGACAGCTTCTTCCAGGGCCGCATGTTCGATGGCTCCTCGCTCGCCGGTTGGAAAGGCGTCAACGAATCCGACATGGTGCTCTTGCCCGACGACAGCAGCGCCGTGCTGGACCCTTTCGCCGATGAACCGCAGGTCAACGTCGTCTGCGACATCCTCGAACCCGCCACCATGAGCGGCTACAGCCGCGATCCGCGCAGCATCGCGCGCCGCGCCGAGGAGTACCTGAAATCCACCGGCATCGGCGACACCGCCTACATGGGCCCCGAGCCAGAATTCTTCATCTTCGACGACGTGAAATACCGCACCACCATGGGCTACTGCATGAGCAAGATCATCTCGCAGCAAGCCGCATGGTCCACCGACCAGGATAAAGAAGACGGCCCCAAAGGCCACACCCCGCGTGTCAAGGGTTCCTACTCGCCAGTGCCGCCGCTCGACTCCCTGCACGACATCCGCACCGCCATGTGCTCCACCATGTTGGACATGGGCTTGAAGGTCGAAATCCATCACGGTGAAGTAGGCAACGCTGGCCAGTGCGAAATCGGCGCGGCCTTCAATACGCTGGTGAAAAAAGCCGACGAAGTGCAAACCCTGAAATACGTGATTCACAACGTGGCCGCCGCCTTCGGCAAAACCGCCACCTTCATGCCCAAGCCGCTGGTAGGCGACAACGGCAGCGGAATGCACGTGCACCAATCCATCTTCAAGAATGGCAAGAACGTGTTCGCGGGCAATGGCTACGCCAATCTGTCCGAGGAAGCGCTGTACTACATCGGCGGCATCATCAAGCACGCCAAAGCGCTCAACGCCTTCGGCAACCCCTCCACCAACTCGTATAAACGCCTGGTGAAAGGCTTTGAAGCGCCGACGCTGCTGGCCTACTCCGCCCGCAACCGCTCCGCCTCGATCCGCATCCCGTACAACCTGGGCGGCAATCCGAAAGCGGTGCGCATCGAAGCGCGTTTTGGCGATTGCACCGCCAACCCTTACCTGTTCTTCGCCGCCTTGCTGATGGCGGGCCTCGACGGCATCAAGCACAAGATCCACCCCGGCGAACCCGCCACCAAGGATCTGTACGACCTGGAGCCGGAAGAAGAAGCGCAAATTCCGCAAGTGGCCGACGACCTCCTGGATGCGCTACGCCACCTGGACCAAGACCGCGCGTTCCTGACCGCCGGCGGCGTGTTCTCCGACGATTTCATCGACGCCTACATCGACCTGAAGAAAGCCGAACACACACTGGTGAACATGACCACGCACCCGCTGGAATTCGAGTTGTATTACAGCGTGTGAGGCTTTGCTCCCTCTGAGCCCAGCCTCTCCCGCCGCCCTGTTCCTTCCTCCGCTTGCGGAGGAAGGCTGGGATGGAGGAAGCACGCCGCCCCAACCCAACCAACCTTCCACCCCTTGAAAAATAAGCCTTACCCAACGCCCGCCGTGCTCAACATCGTGCTCTACGAGCCAGAGATTCCGCCCAACACCGGCAACATCATCCGTCTCGCCTCCAACACCGGCTCCACGCTGCACCTGATCGAACCGCTCGGCTTCCGCCTCGATGCCAGTTCACTGCGCCGCGCCGGACTCGACTATCACCAATACGCCACGCTACAAGTACACAAGAACTGGCCGGAATTTCTCGAAAAGCAAACGCCCAAGCAGCTTTACGCCTTCAGCACCAAAGGCAAACACTCTTATGCCGCCGTGCGCTACACCGCAGGCGATTATTTACTGTTTGGTCCTGAAAGCCGCGGCCTGCCCGACACCATCCGCGACGATCACGCCATCACCGCCGTGGTAACCCTGCCCATGCAGCCCCAAGGCCGCAGCGTGAATTTATCGAACGCCGTGGCGGTGGCCGTATATGAAGCCTGGCGGCAGTTGGATTTTGCGGGCGCGCGGCCACTGGGGTAAGCCTGCTCGGCTTGTATTCGATTAGAGCGTTTTTGATTAAACCGCCGACATTATTTCTCCCCTCGCCCGCTTGCGGGAGAGTTCCATACAGCGCGCGCTGCCGACTTGCCCCGGAGCGCAGGTTCCTGGGTAGGACAATTCCCCTCCAGAGGAGAGGACGGCTAGCCGTTAACGCGGCTCGATCGCGCGCAAGTGCCGCAACACGGAGAGCTTGGCGCCCAGCCAGCCGAGCAGGGCAGCGCCCGCCACTACCCCAAAACCACTGCTAAGGCTGAATCCGTGCAACACGGAATCTGAGCCATAGCTACCCAGAAGGCGCGCATAAGGGTCTGAGAGCACGAAGAGGCACAACACGGACAAGAGCAAGGCCACCACGCCGCCGCTCGCGCCGTACCAGAAGCCGCAATAAAGAAAGGGGCGTGCCACGTAAGCGTCGGTGCCGCCCACCAGTTTCACCACCACGATTTCGCTGCGGCGGCTTTCTATGGCGAGACGGATGGTGTTGCCGATCACCCGCAGCCCGCCCAGGCACAGCATCACCGCCAAGAGCAGCGCCAGCCGGTTGGCAAGATTTACCAGCGCACGCAGGCGCTGTAGCCAGGTCAGATCCGATTCCGCCAGATCCACACCGTTCAGCGTGGCGACATGGCGTTGCAAGTTTTGTAACACGTCCACATCGAGGCTGCGCGGCGTCAGCACCAACACCGGCGGTAGTGGATTTTTGTCGAGACCAGCGAGCACGTTTTGAAAACCTGAATTGCGTTCAAAATCACTGAGCGCTTGCGCGGGCGTAATCAGCGTTACGTCTTTCACGTCGTCGCGTTCACGCAAGCTCGTTGCCAGCGCTTCCTGCCGCGCCGGTGCCAGGCCCGCATCGAGATACAGCGACAAGGTGCCTGCTGCATCCACGTTTTGTGCCAGCCCCTGTAAATTCTGGAGCAGCAGCGCCAAGCACAGCGGCAGCGCCAGCGCAATGCCCATCACCAGCGCGGCGAGCAGCGTGCCAAGCGGATCGCTCAAGAGGCGCAGCAGGCTGTCCACCGCGGCAAGTTGATGCTGTGCGAAACGCCCCAGTTTGCGGCCCACCGGCACGCTGGTACCGCCACGGCGCGGCTCGGGACGCGGGGGCGGCGGCGGGCGCGGCGCCTGGCGACGGGACGCGCCGCCCCGCGGCGGAGGTGGAGTACGCGCCATGTCAGGTACCGTCCATGCCGCTGATGAGGCGGCCTTGATCCAGCACCAACATGCGGTGCTGTAGGCGGCTGATGAGGCTGAGATCGTGGCTGGCAATCAACACCGCCACGCCCACGCCACAGAATTGTTCAAAAAGGCGCATGATTTCAGCCGATAACGCGGGATCGAGATTGCCGGTGGGTTCGTCCGCCAGAATCAGCGCGGGTTTGTTGACCACAGCGCGCGCGATGCCCACGCGCTGCTGTTCGCCGGTGGAAAGCGAGGCCGGATTTTGCTGTTCCTTGTGCAAGAGCCCCACTTTGTCGAGCGCGGCGCGCACCCGGCGTGCGGCATCACGCGGATCGTAGCCAGCAATCGCCAGCGGTAAGGCCACGTTATCGAACACGCTGCGGTCAAATAGTAGCTGATGGTCCTGAAACACCACGCCGATCGCGCGGCGGTAATACGGTAATTGCCGGCGCGATAGCTTGTTGAGATTTTGGCCGTTGACGAAAAGCTGCCCGCTGCTGGGCAATTCCATTTGCATGATCAATTTGAGCAGCGTGCTTTTGCCTGCACCAGAATGGCCAGTCAAAAATGCCAGTTCACCCGCTGCCAATTGAAAGCTGACCTGGCTCAGCGCTTCCTGTCCACCGGGATAGCGCTTGCTGACGTTATCGAAGCGGATCATGCGACTGTGGTTTCTCGTACTGATGGGGTTTCGCGTGCTGGTGGTTTCGTGTGCCGGTGGTTTCGCGTACTGAAAAGCTCAATCGGCTGGCGCGAACAGCGCGTCCACGAACTGCGCCGCCGCGAAAGGCCGCAGATCCTCGGCTGTTTCGCCGATGCCGATGAAGCGCAGCGGCAGGCCCAGCTCCTTGGCGATGGCAAACACCATGCCGCCCTTGGCAGTGCCATCGAGCTTGCTCAGCACGAGGCCGCTGACTTTCACCGCGGTGGTGAAACTGCGCGCCTGGCTCAGCGCGTTCTGGCCGGTGGTGGCGTCGAGTACCAACAGGATTTCCTGCGGAATCTCCGGGTCGAGTTTCTTCAGCACGCGCACCACTTTCTCCAATTCCTGCATCAGATTGCTTTTGGTGTGCAGACGGCCAGCGGTGTCGGCGATCAGCACGTCGATATTGCGCGCGCAGGCGCTTTGATAGGCGTCGAAGATCACCGAGGCGCTGTCGGCGCCGGTGTGCTGCGCCACTACCGGCACCTTGTTGCGCTCGCCCCACACTTGCAACTGTTCCACGGCGGCGGCGCGAAAGGTGTCACCCGCGGCCAGCATCACGGAGCGGCCTTCGCTCTGGAAGCGCTTGGCGAGTTTGCCGATCGTGGTGGTCTTGCCCACGCCGTTGACGCCCACCATCAAAATCACGAAAGGTTTGCCGGGAGGGCTGTTGATCTCGAGCTGCCGTTCACAGGGCGCTAGCAGGGCGCCGAGAATATCGCGCAACGCGGCGTAAAGCGCATCGGAATCGGCTAATTGTTTGCGCTGCACGCGCGCGGTCAACTCCGCCAAAATGGCGCTGGTGGCGGCGAGGCCAACATCGGCGGTGAGAAGCTGGGTTTCGAGTTCGTCCAATAAATCCTGGTCGATGGCTTTTTTGCCCAGCAGCAGGTTGCCCAGGCCCTGCGCGAGCGTGGCGCGGGTACGGCTGAGCCCAGCCTTGAGCCTGCTGAAAAAGCCCGCATTTTGCGGCGCCGCAGGCACGCTCTGGGGGGCAAGAACGGGCGTGTCGGCGGCGGCGGTAGCGGGCGCGTCTGGGGTTTTGGGGCGTTTTCCAAATCCGAACATGGGAAGGCGGGAATGACAGCGGGAAGACGAGACGCCAATGCTACCAGCCCAGGCCCCTCTGGTGCCAGGGAGGTGCCAGGAACACACCCGGCTTTCACGGCGGCGGCACGCCGGGCACAATAGCGCTTCTTTTCTCTTGCTTCCTGTTCATGACTGTAAATTCCAATAAATCCCCAAGCAGCGTGCGCATCATCGGTGGCGCTTGGCGTAGCCGGCGCTTGCAGGTGCTCGATACGCCTGGTTTGCGGCCAACGCCCGATCGCGTGCGCGAGACGCTGTTCAACTGGTTGCAGTTTTCGCTCGTTGGCGCGCGCTGCCTCGATCTGTTCGCTGGCACGGGAATTCTCGCTCTGGAAGCACTCTCGCGCGGCGCGGCGCAGGCCACCGCGCTGGAGCTCGACCCGCGCGCGGCAGCCCTGCTGCGCCAGCAAGGGCAGTTGCTGTGCGCGGATAATTTCGCGGTGAATCGATTGCCTTTCATTGAGGAGCCCTTCATCGTGGAGCAGTGTGATGCCATCACTTGGCTGGAACGCAAAACCCCAGCGCCCCCTTACGACCTCGTATTCCTCGATCCGCCTTACGCCTCGCGTCTGCAAGTGCCTTGCTGCGAACTTCTGCACCGGCGCGGCTGGCTGGCGCCCGGCGCACGCATTTACCTGGAAGCGGCGGAACCGCTGAACACGCTGGCACTGCCATCCGGCTGGCGTTTGACGCGGCACAAGCGTGCAGGTGAGGTGTATTACGGTCTCTGCGAGCGCGGCGCCCAGGCTTAGCGCCATAACACAGCAAGAATTCAATCTTCCTAATTCAATCTTCCTTATAAAAGGTGAACTCGATTTCCACCTTGGCGCCCAGCGGCAATGCGCTGACACCCATGGAAGTCCGTGCGGGCGGCGGCGCGCTTAGCGTATTGAACAGGCTTTCCCAGGCGGCGTTGATTTCGCCGAAGCGTTCCATATGCGGGGTGAAAACGCGGGCGATGCACAGGTGCTCGAAGCCCAGATTGAACTCCCGCATCAGCACTTGCAGGTTTTCCAGAATCTTCTGTGTCTGCTCGCCCACACCTTCGCCCACCAGGGCGCCGCTCTGGCGGTCCTGCGCCAAGAGGCCGCTGCAATAATAGTGTGGGCCTGCTTTGACAAGATGGCTGTACTTGAAGGCAGGGCGGGCCAGTTGCTGGCTGATGAAGGCTTCGCGCATGAAAAGAGCACCACGATAAAAAAGGGGTAGATTAAACGTGACAAGAGGCGCCTACCTTAGCATCACACAGCGCAATGCGTCAGGGGCTCCCCGCTTGCGGGTATACTGGGCGCCTTGTCAGCGCGCACACCTGAGATTTTTCGCATGAAAACCGTGGTCTACCCCGGCACCTTCAACCCCATCACCAATGGCCACACCGATCTCGTGGAACGCGCCGCCGGTATTTTCGACCGGGTGATCGTGGCGGTGGGCACCAGCACCCAAAAAGCCAGCCACATGACGCTCGAAGGGCGCGTGGCGCTATGCCAGGAAGTGCTGGCGCACCTAGGCAACGTGGAGGTGCGCGGCTTTACCTGCCTGCTCACCGACTTCGTGCGCGCAGAAGGCGCCAACCTGATCCTGCGCGGCCTGCGCACGGTGGCAGATTTTGAATACGAGTTCCAATTGGTGGGCATGAACCGTGCACTGGCACCGGAAATCGAAACCATTTTTCTGGCACCCGCCGAACACCTGGGCTACATCTCTTCCACCTTGGTGCGGGAAATCGCCACTTACGGCGGCGACATCTCACGCTTCGTGCACCCCAGCGTGGCGCGGGCGATGCAGCGCGAGGTGTAAGCGCCACCCTGCGCGCGAGGAAGTCCACCATGGCGCTGATGATTACCGACGACTGCATCAACTGCGATGTCTGCGAGCCGGTGTGCCCCAACACCGCGATTTACATGGGCCCCGCGATCTATGCGATTGATCCAGCGCGCTGCACCGAATGCGTCGGCCATTTCGACACGCCGCAGTGCGTAAAAGTTTGCCCGGTGAACTGCATTCCCCACCACCCTGGGCACCTCGAAACCGCAGCACAATTGCAGGCCAAGTACGAAAAGCTGATTGCGCACGGATGAAGCGGGCAGTCCCCGCGCCTGTACTGGCTTACTTCTGACAACGCGAACAATACACCGTGCTGCGCTGGCCCAGGCGGATTTCCTTGAGCACGGCGCTGCATACGCGGCAATGTTCGCCGCCGCGCCCGTATACTTGCAGTGCTTGCTGAAAATACCCTGGCTTGCCATCGCCGCCTACGAAATCGCGCAGCGTGGTGCCGCCTACTTCGATGGCCCTGCCCAGCACTTGCTTGATTTCGTCCACCAGCGCCGCGTAGCGCTCGGCACTGATGCCGCCCGCCTTGCGCGTGGGCGCGAGCTTGGCGGCGAACAGTGCTTCGTTGGCGTAGATGTTGCCCACGCCTACCACTATGTGGCTGTCCATGATGAACTGCTTGACCGGCGCGCTGCGTCCTCGTGAGCGAGTAAATAAATAGTCGGCATCGAACGCTGCCGAGAGCGGCTCGGGGCCGAGTTCCACGAGCAGCGGATGCGCCTCGGGTTCGCTGTCGATCCACAATAAACAACCAAAGCGGCGCGGATCGTGAAAACGCAGGCTGCGGCCACCGGCTAGATGAATATCGACATGATCGTGTTTGCGCACTGCATCGGCAGGGCCAGCGATGCGCAAGCTGCCGCTCATGCCCAGATGCAGCAGCAGATGGCCGCGTGGCGTATCGAACAGCAGGTATTTGCCGCGCCGCCGCACCGCGCTGACGCGCACGCCGCTGAGTTTGGTGTCGAGATCATCCGGCACCGGCCAGCGCAGCGCGCGCTGCCGCACGGTGACACCACGCACCTGCTTACCCGTGATGTACGGCTCGATGCCACGGCGAGTGGTTTCCACCTCGGGCAATTCAGGCATGAGAACTCCAAGCTTGGTTTAGGCGCGCGATTCTAGCATCGCTGCCGCCTGCGTCATGCGCTGCCAGTCAACGACGCTTGGCGGCTCGCGTTAGCTGGCTGCTGACTTTATTGCGCTTGTGTCAGAGGAGCGACCTACTGAAGAAGGAGGCTCGCGTGAGTAGCGGAAAGGACAGCGTGTTGCGAACACCTCGAACCGCCCCCGGCTTTGCCGGGACGTCGTGAACCCATCCCTGGGGCTTGCGTTCGGCCATCCATGGCCTCAAGCACCCTGCAAAGCCGGGGGCGGCCCAAGGCGCTCGCAAGGCACGTTCAGTGATGCCCTCTATTGAGCCTCGATACGAAAAAGTGTGAACTGCGTCACAGAACTCGACAAACTTTTCTTGAAATCATGCTCCTGCCGTGGCTTATTTGGCACCGGGTAGCCAAGGTGCGAAGTCGCCCTGGCGTAATTGCCCATTCGGTTTAGTTAACTCAGGAGAATTTGGCATGTGGGAATGGTGGCATTTAAATTTAGAAGAAAACCCGGTTACGCCTTTAGAACCAAACCCACCTGAGTCTTATCAGACCGATTACATCCGCGGCGGCGTCGGCCTACAGAGCTATTACTTTGGCGAACCAACAATCCAAACCTGGGCCTACACCACTCCTAGCGGCGCGGGCTATGACGCCCGCAGCGTCACCTACCTCAATGCCGATGGCAGCGCCCCTAACAGCATCACGCACTTCGACAACCTCGACGGCAGCACTACCACGATCGTCAGTTCAATCTTCGGTGGTTGGGCAAGCAACGACAACGGATTTGCCCTAAACCTGACGCTCGAAAGCAGTTCGCTAAGCGGCTTTGATCCTTTTGGCGGGGGAGGCGGTGGTGGCGGAATCGTCGCACAGACGCCCGTTGATACTCCTAACGATGACGCTGATCGAATAAATGTCACCTCAAAAAATGTCACCTCAACGCCTGCGCAAACATTGGACTCGTTCGAAGTGGCACTCAAAA